>DAOLFI010000257.1:0-5436 GCA_035326385.1 Niabella sp. | reverse complement strand
GGATATGCATCGCCTGCGGATGTGTCTTTCTATCTGCTCAAAATATGCGAGGTGTTTGCTTTTTCGCAGGAGCAGGTGACCTTGCAGGTTTCAGGGTTAATAGACACAAACTCCAGGTTATACAGGGAACTGTTTGATTATTTCCTGCACATCTCATTAAAACCGGCCGGTTGGATAGATGATGCATCCGGTATGCCGCCTCATTATTTTACATCGCTCAACGAACTTACAATATGCGAATTATTGCTGGAAGCTTAGGCGGAAGAAAAATACATCCGCCCGCTAAAATGCCTTATACCCGCCCTACAACAGATGTGGCAAAAGAAGGACTGTTCAATACTTTGCAGCACCGCATGGATTTTGATGGTATTAAAACCCTTGACTTGTTTGGCGGCACGGGCAGCATCAGCTACGAGCTGGCCAGCAGGGGTGCAGGTAATTTAACCATAGTGGAAAAGGATAACCAGATGTTTGACTTTATTAAGAAAACCGCTACGGCTTTAAAAATTGATAACATCAGGTTTGTAAAGATGGATGTCTTCAGGTTTTTGCTTGGTCATAGTCAGCAATACGATTTTATTTTTGCCGGCCCGCCTTATGCGCTGACAGAGATAGACGAATTACCGCGTATCGTTGTTAACCAGGACCTGATAGCGCCTGGCGGACTATTTGTACTGGAGCATACACCACGAAATGATTATAAGACCTTTGAAAAGTATAGTTTTGAAAAAAATTACGGGACTACTATCTTTTCTGTATTTAAGAATTAAAAATCTTCCCCTTTAGGAGATAGAGATACATGTTAAAATCTGAAGCACGTAAAATATTTTTAGAGAAAAGAAGGTACACCACTCTCCCGCAACGTATGAAGTGGGATGACCTCATATTAATACAGTTCCAGAACCTGGGCCTGCCTGATATAAACATATTGTTTAGCTATGCCGCCATGGAGATGGAAGTCAATACAGACCCTGTTGTTGATTATCTTCTTTTCAGGAACCCGGGATTACAGGTGGCTTATCCTGTTTGCGAATTTGAAAACTATACCATGAAGGCTGTTGCTGTAACGGCTGACACACCTTTCGTTAAAAATAAATACGGAACGCCGGAACCGGTAAGCGCCACCACTATTGTTCCGGATTCAATTGACATGGCAATCATTCCCTTATTATGTTTTGATAAAAAGGGTTACCGTGTTGGTTATGGGAAAGGTTTTTATGACAAATACCTGCAGCATACCAGTAACGATATTATAAAAATAGGATTAAGTTATTATGAACCTGTTGATGAAATTAGCGACCGCAACGAATTTGACGTACCTTTAAACTATTGTATCACACCCGAAAGGATGTATGAGTTTTAGCAATATAATAAAGCAGAAAAATATTTTACTGGTACCCTTTTCCTGGCTGTATAAGGCAGGCGTTTTTTTCTATCACAGCCTGTACGATTTAAAGATCCTTACATCTTACAAGCCGGAAGTACCTGTTATTTGCGTGGGTAACCTGTCTGTGGGAGGCACCGGTAAGTCGCCAATGGTAGAATATTTACTGCGTTTGCTGGCAAATCCATTTTCTGAGTATTCAAACGGTCCGCAAAAATTACGCACAGCAGTTATAAGCCGCGGTTATAAACGCAAAACAAAGGGATTCCTGTTAGCTGGTGAAAATACGCTGGCCAGTGATATTGGAGATGAACCCATGCAGTTTCATAAAAAGTTTCCGGGCGTGGCAGTGGCTGTGGGAGAGGAGCGGGTACCTGCTATTGAACAGCTTCTTAAACAAAAGCCCGAAATAAATGTTATTATTTTAGATGATGCTTATCAGCATCGTGCTGTAACTGCAGGTTTCAATATTTTACTTACAGATTATAATAATATTTTTACAGGCGATGGATATTTGCCTGCCGGAACCCTCAGGGATCTGAAATCGAATTATAAACGTGCTGACGTAATTGTAGTGACCAAGTGTGATGAGCATCTCGGTAATACTGGCAGGCAGCAGGTTATAAATAGTATCAGACCATTATCTCACCAGCAGGTATTTTTTACTGTTATTGATTATGGAAGTATATATAATGTTTTCAATAATGAGCGCAGGGAATTAAAAGAGATTAGAGAGGTAATGCTGGTAACCGGTATTGCTAACCCGGAGCCTTTGGTTAATTATTTAAAGCGCTTTAATTTACAGGTAGAGCACCTTGGTTTTCCTGATCATTATAATTTTTCAGAAAAGGATGTTGGGGATATTTTGAGTGCCTGGCAGGCGGCTGGTATTGAAAATAAGATTATTTTAACAACGGAAAAGGATGCAGTACGATTGATAGAATGGGAGCACTTAAAAGGGATGCCGGTCTATGCGTTACCTGTACAGCACCGGTTTTTGTTTGGAGAGGGCAATGCATTTGATGATCGAATAAAAAATTACCTGTTACAGGATATGCCTGGCTGATATAATAAGGGTACTTAGGAATGAAAAGTTTTGAAGTACTTGCAGGTTGAGAATAGCAGTACAAAAAAATGAGTAAAGCCCGCTTGACGGATGCGCTGGCAAAGTTGTTGATAGATGTTCAACAAAGAATAACATAAAAATTGAAAATGAGCAAGAGTAATAAACCCAGAAAGAAAATAAAGGCACAGGTAAAGTCTGCCCGCGCCAAACGAGAGACAGAAAATACTTTAAAAGGCAAATTGGAAGTAACGCGGGGTGGTCGTGGTTTTGTAATTGTTGACGGATTGGAAGAAGACGTAATGGTGCTGCCCGATGGGCTTAAAAATGCGATGGATGGTGATACAGTTCGGGTGAAGCTGACCAGCGGCTATGATGGCCGTGCAAAGGGAAAAATAACAGAAGTAGTACAACGTAAGCGTACTGAATTTATAGGGAAGCTGCAAATGAACAAAGGATTTGCATTTGTTCTGGGCGATAAAGACAAGAATATTCCTGACCTGTATGTAGCGCAGGAAAACCTGAACGGGGCTAAAGATGGCGAATCAGTTATAGCACGTGTGCTGGACTGGGGCGGCGATGGTAAAAAACCCTCGGCTGCTGTTGTTTCCACATTAGGTGGTGAGGATATGGCTGACGCCGCCATGAAAAATATCATGCTGGAGAATGGCTTCTCCTTAAGCTTTTCTGATGAGGCTCTGGAAATAGCTGCCCGTCTTCCGGAAACTATCACAAAAGACGAAATAAAACTGCGAAAAGATGTGCGCCGGGTGCTGACTTTTACTATCGACCCCGTTGATGCTAAAGATTTTGATGATGCCATTTCGTATCGTAAACTCAAAAACGGTAATCATGAAATAGGAGTGCACATTGCCGATGTAAGCCATTATGTAACACCTGGAAACGCATTGGACGATGAGGCCTATCAAAGAGCTACATCTGTATATCTGCCCGACAGGGTGAATCCCATGCTTCCGGAAGAGATTTCTAATGTATTATGCTCTTTAAGACCTAAAGAAGATAAGCTGGCATTTTCGGCTATTTTCCAGCTCAATGATAAGGCGGAAGTAAAGCAATACTGGCTGGGTAAAACTGTTATTCATTCTGATAGAAGATATAGCTATGAGGAGGCGCAGGAGATCATTGAAACCGGCAAAGGTGATCATGCAGAAGTGATACAAACCATTAACAGTATTTCTCAAACCCTTCGTGGGCTGAGGTTTGATGAGGGTGCCATTAATTTTAACTCCACGGAAGTTCGCTTTAAGCTGGACGAAAAAGGAAACCCTGTTGGCATCATTTTAAAGGAAAGTAAAGAGGCACATCAGCTGATAGAAGAGCTGATGTTGCTGGCTAACCGTACCGTTGCCAAACACGTATCGAAAATAAAGATCAATAATAAATCTATTCCTTTTCCTTACCGGATACACGATACGCCTGACGAAGAAAAGCTCTTGCCATTTATAGCTTTTGCTAATAAGTTTGGTTATAAGTTTGATATTTCAAGCGCAGAGGCTATTGCCGATTCGTTTAATAAATTATTGAAAGATGTGAAAGGTAGGCCGGAAGAAGCCGTATTACAACAGCTAGGTATTCGTACTATGGCCAAAGCAAAATACACCGAAAGTAATGTAGGCCATTACGGGCTTGGGTTTGAGCATTATTGTCATTTTACTTCGCCCATACGCCGTTATCCTGATGTGATGGTGCACCGTATTTTGCAGGAAGTACTGGAAGATCGCGTGAAAGTAGATAAGAAGATGGAGGAAAAGTGTAAGCATTGCAGCGAGCGGGAGCGGTCCGCCATGGAATGTGAGCGCTCTGCCAACAAATACAAACAGGTACAGTTCATGAGCAATTATATAGGAGAGGAGTTTGACGCTATTGTAAGTGGTGTATCCAAGTTTGGCTTCTGGGCTGAAACAGTGGATCATCTTTGCGAGGGGTTAATTTCCATCACCGGCCTTGCAGCGCACGACAGCTTTAAACATTCTGAAAGTGATTATGCCCTTATTGGTATGCGTACCGGTATTAAGTTCACAATGGGTGACAAAGTGCGCATCAAAGTAATAGCAGCTAACATAGACAAAAGACAACTGGATTACGAGTGGGTGAAATAAAAGAGCCAGTAATTTTAGTTTTCATGAAAATTTTACAATAATGTTACCAATGGTATCAACACCGGTTATAACTTTGAATTGAAAAAATAATTAAACCAGCATATTCTTTAATGAACTTGTTTAAACAGGTTCAATAACTGATGTTTTATCTGCTATATGATCATAAGTTTGTTGCGTATGAAAAGGGAGGCTTTATTGTTTGCATTATTGCTTTGGACGGGTATTGTATGCTCACAGTCGTTCAGCTTTAATCAGCTTACTATTGGTAATGGTTTGTCAAGCGGAAACGTTACCTGCATTCTGAAGGATAGCAGGGGGTTCATTTGGTTTGGAACAGATGACGGGCTCAATAAATATGATGGCTACCAGGTGAGTATTTACAGGCATAATCCGCAGTTGCCGCATTCCATTGCCGGAAATTCTATTCGTTGCCTCTTTGAAAATGGGCGCCAATGCTTACAGGGCCAGCCACAATCCGCCTACTCCCGAATTACTGGACGCCTGTGATAGCCTCGGTATGCTGGTATTGGATGAAACGAGGTTGCTGACCGGCGGAAAAGAGTACCTGCAGCAATTCCGGGACCTGGTAAAAAGAGACCGCAACCATCCTTCGGTATTTATGTGGTGCATTGGTAACGAAGAAGAAACCATTCAGCAGCTGGAAACGGGCAAACGTACCGCCAGAACATATTTGAATGAATTAAAAAAGCTGGATACTACCCGTACTGCTACCTATGGGGCTAACCTGGGAAATGTTTTTAATGGAATCAATGAAGTGATCCCTGTAAGAGGGTTCAATTATAATATATCCGGATTGGATGCTTATAAAAACGATCATCCGGATCAGCCTGTTCTTGGCACTGAAGTAG
>DAOLFI010000256.1:0-5453 GCA_035326385.1 Niabella sp. | reverse complement strand
ATGCCCGGGCGCATATTACAATCTTTAAGAAAAGCTAAAAGCAGCAACCCGGTTATTGTGCTGGATGAAATTGATAAAGTGGGCAATGATTTTCGTGGCGATCCCAGCAGCGCCCTGCTGGAAGTATTAGACCCCGAGCAGAACAATAACTTTTACGATAACTACCTGGAGCTGGAATACGACCTGAGTAAAGTATTGTTTATAGCTACTGCCAACAACCTGCAAAACATTCAGCCCGCTTTAAGGGACAGGCTTGAGATCATTAACCTCAGTGGCTATGCAATAGAGGAAAAAATAGAGATTGCCAAACGCCATTTGATCCCCAAGCAGAAAGAAATGCACGGCATTCCTAAAACCAGCCTTAAGATCGGTGATAAAGTGCTGGAGCGCCTGATTGCAGACTACACACGTGAAAGCGGAGTTCGTGAACTGGACAGGCTTATAGCCAGCATCATGCGTAACAGGGCCAGGAAAATTGCAATGGAAGAAACGCTGAACAACTC
Source organism: Niabella sp. (assembly GCA_035326385.1). Lineage (GTDB taxonomy): Bacteria > Bacteroidota > Bacteroidia > Chitinophagales > Chitinophagaceae > Niabella. The sequence continues at coordinate 4,950 of DAOLFI010000256.1, read as the reverse complement.
GTTTTCCCTGGAAGAACTGCAGGAAGTACTGGGAAAACCGAAGTTTAATAACGACCTATATAAAGCCGTTACAGTTCCCGGCGTAGCGGTGGGACTTGCCTGGACTTATGTAGGCGGAGATATTTTATTTATTGAAGCCAGCCTGAGCGAAGGTAAAGGTGAGCTGAGCCTTACCGGCAACCTCGGGAATGTAATGAAGGAAAGCGCTACAACAGCTTTAAGTTATCTTAAATCGTACGCGCAGAAATATAATATTGATCCCGGGCTATTCGGTAAGAAAAGCATACATATACACGTACCTGAAGGAGCTACACCTAAAGACGGACCAAGCGCCGGTATTACAATGATGACGGCTATTACATCGGCATTAACAGGTAAAAGAGTAAAACCGTTCCTGGCCATGACAGGAGAAATTACTTTGCGCGGACAGGTACTGCCGGTAGGAGGCATTAAGGAAAAAATACTGGCGGCCAGGCGTGCCGGCTTAAAAGAGATCATTCTCTGTTCTCAGAATAGAAGAGATGTTGCAGAAATAGAAGCTTCTTTTATTAAGGGATTGAAGTTTCACTATGTAGACAGGATGGAAGATGTGCTGGACCTGGCATTGGTGAAAAAATAAGGGAGAGAGAGTTGACAGAGGACAGATGATAGTTGACGAGTGACGGATATTAGATTTTAGTATTTAGACTATTGCTCTAAAATTATAGAGTAGTGTGGTTAACAGAGAACAGTCCTTACTCTCACATCTATTGTAGTTTTTATTCAAAATCTCATTTTCCAATTAGTATTCGCATCCTGCGAAAATCCTAAAACAGCCTGTACCTCAATAATACAATTCTTTTCATCTATTGTATAGTGAGCGGCGTAAGGGAACTTCTTTACTACAGCAAAACGCGTACTCCATCATAGCGATATGAGCGGTAAAACAGGACCCGTTTTACGACTGCAATCTCTTTTAAAAAATTTGCTTAAAGCGTTTACCCAAACCGGAACTTATATCGTTGTACCATTCAACAATACGTTTTATTTCTAATAATGATTCAGGTGAATAGGCAACTTTAAAACAGGGCATTAAAATTCATTGATCATTTTCAAGGCAGTTCTTTCATCTATCAATAATTCAGAGTGTTTATTGTATTTATTGATGCGTTTGCGTACTTCTTTTTTCTGCCATTCGGGAATAACATCAGGAATTTCCTGTTCCAATACGTTGATAAGTTGCTGCTTCTCTTTTTGTGGTAATGCCTTAACCAGGTCTACCAATTGAGCAAAATTCAGCGGAAGATATACGTTTGCTCCAGATGCTGCCATAGCATAAAATGTTTTAAAAGATTAAACCAAAGACAATTCTAAATTCCGGTACAAACATTCTGTTTAACACACTTTATAGGAACTGCTTTCCTCTATGAACTATGGAACCAGAATCCAGTATCCTGTAACCAGCATTAATACAGCACCCTGAACTGGATCGTATGTTCAATATTCTTCAGCTCTTTAAGCAATTGCTTATCGTATTCTTTATTTATATCCACAATGACGTAACCAATAGCCTGGTTGGTCATTAAATATTGTGCACTGATATTAATAGCATGCCGGGCCAGCAAAGTATTTATCTGCGCCATTACTCCAGGCACATTTTCATGTATGTGAATAATACGGTGTGTTTGCTTAACAGCGGGTAATTGAAGCGTAGGAAAATTGACACTGTGGCTGACAGAGCCCTTATTGATAAATGCTGTGATCCTTTGCGGAATAGCTGTATTAGCCGTTGCCGTGGCTTTTGCATCGTCAAAAATAATAATCCCTTTTTCAGTACAAAGCTCAACAGGCAGTGCTGTTTTGGAGGAGCCCAGGTAGCCGATTACTTTTAATCTTGATGCTTTTTTTATTTTCCTGCTATCTATCTGCACGGCGTTACCTGCCAGCATGATGCCGGCTTTCTGAACAGTCTTTTCATCTGCATCCTTACCGTTAATAATGGTCAGGCCTTCCTGTTTCAGCAGCTCAATACTCTCCACAGGCACATTGCCTTCTGTTATACAGATGATCCTGTTTTTAGGGTACGAAATAGCGCCTGGTAGCTTATTGATGTATAAAAACTCATCAAAGCTGGGGGTAACATAATCGGCCTTTGACGTAACACTTTTACGGGAAATATTTTCTGTGTAAGCAAAGAATTTCTTTATCAGCCCACTTTCCCTTAGCTGAAAATCAGAGTAGCCATCGCCAATGCCATATAAATTCCCCTGCAGGTTCAGCTCCTTCATCAGTTTCACCTTACCTCCTTCCTGGCTTAACGGGTTTTCCGCATCATACCCGATAATATTCCCTTCATTATCGAAATGAAAGGTATTGGCATAAACATTTTCTTTTTTTATACCGAATTTTTTCACCACTGGAGTAATAAACTCTTTAAATCCGCCTGATACGATCAGCACATCATCAGCATGTTTTTCAAAGAAAGCCGTATTTCTTAAAAAAGATTTAGACACTTTCTTTTTAAGATGGCTTACCAGCTTTTTAAGATGCTCTTTATTGGCCCCTAAAAGCTTTACCCGTTCAGCCAGGCTTTCAGAAAACGAGATCCTGCCTTCCATAGCCATATTGGTGTAATCTTCAATTTTTTTAAATATGGCTTCTTTATTGGGGTTATCTTTTAAAGATATTCTTACTAATTCATCCAGCGCCTCTACCTGTGTAAAAGTGCTGTCAAAATCTATAATATAGTAGTTCTTTTGCTTCATAAAGCTGGAAACAGGTATTTGTAGTTAAAATCCGAAGCGCAAAAGTAAGGCAGAATAATGAACCGGGAACAGGAAGGTTTTACAAGGACAGAGGAGATGCACTTAATTTTGCAGGTCTCTATGCTTTATGTCACTCCTTGCGGAGTTTTTTAGTGTGTTATCACCCGCAACTATCTGAAACAATGCTATGTCTGAAGCAATGGCTGATTTATAGCAAAATTTTTCTACTTTACACCCCGTTTAAAAAAGATACATGCAATATTTTGAGGGATCATCTATTACCCATATCGCCGTACATAAAGTGGGCAACGAGTCTGAAGGAGAGTATTTAACCTTATCCAAAAAAGAGCTTGTGCTCGCCCCAGAAGTAAAGGATCTGCTGATCAAATACTTTTTAACTCCCTTCAGGTCAGAAGAGTATTTTCATTTTTTCAGTGAAGGACATATCAGCAACAATGATGTATGGAAGTGCGTCTGCTCTGTCTTTGACAACCCTGAGCAAACGCTGCTGCAGTCTAAACAATTGGCCCAGCATTTATACAGCCTGGGCAATCATCCCAATGTAAAAGGCGGCGAATTGTATGTGGTGTACTTTAAAGAAGGTTTGCTGAACGGCGAAACCGTGGATGCCATCGGGCTGTTTAAATCCGAAAACAAAGAACCTTTTCTGAAAGTATTTCCCACCGAAGATGCTTTTGAAGTGGAAACTGAAGAAGGGATCAATATCAATAAACTGGATAAAGGATGCATGATTTATAACACCGACCGGGAAAACGGGTTTATCGTTTCGGTAGTGGACAGTAAAAACAAATCGGCGGAAGCACGCTACTGGACGGACAGTTTTTTGAGGGTACAGCAGCGGCAGGATCAGTATTTTAATACCGAAAGCACGATGGCCTTATACAAAACTTATGTGGTGGATCACCTGCCCGAACAATATAATGTAACCAAAGCCGACCAGGCCGATATGCTGAACCGCAGCCTTGCCTTTTTTAAAGAAAAACAGCATTTTGACCAGGAAACTTTTAATAACGAAGTGCTGCACCACGAAGAGTTTATTAAAAGCTTTGACCGGTATAAACAACATTATGTTGCAGAAAGAGATATTGAAATAGCGGATAATTTTTCTATTTCCCCGGCAGCAGTAAAACGGCAGAACCGCAGCTACAAAAGCGTTATCAAGCTGGATAAGAATTTTCACATTTATATTCATGGCGACCGGAATATGATTGAGCACGGAGAAGATGATAAAGGAAGGTTTTACAAGCTGTATTTTAATGCGGAAAGCTAAATAAGTGTTGTACGACCCGCCAATTAGCAGATCGTACATATTTAATGCTTCTTTTGCTATAAACATGTGACCGCTCCGGAATCTTAATTAGGAATAGTCACAATTTACTATTTCAAAAAATAACAGATTGGGCAAGGCTACAGAAAAAAACCGGGAACTTTAAAGTCTCCCGGTTCTCTATAAAAACAAAAAATCAACCTTATCCTACTAATTCCTCGTGTTTGCTGTATGCCTCCATCAGCTTCCGCTGGGTTTCATAAGGGACGGACGCATAAGAATCAAAATTCATACTGAACCTTGCGCGGCCCTGGGTAAGGCTGCGCAGCGCACTGCTGTACTGGTGCATTTGCGCTAAAGGCACTTTGGCGGTTATCTTCTGAAAATGGCCTTCGGCATCAATACCTTCCACTACGCCCATACGTGTTTGCAGATCGCCCATTACAGCGCCCACCATTTCATCAGGACAAATCACTTCTACTTTATAAACAGGCTCCAGCAGCTGCGGATCGGCATCTAAAAAAGCCTGGCGGAAAGCATGCAGTCCGGCTATTTTAAAAGAGATATCATTACTGTCCACATCATGCATCTTACCATCGTATACACTTACCCTTATATCGCGCGCACGGCAGCCTGTAAGCGGACCGCTCTGCATCTTTTCCATCACCCCTTTTAAAATGGAGGGAAGAAAACGCGCATCAATCACGCCCCCAACAATACAATTACAGAATACCAGCTTGCCGCCCCACTCCAGGTCATGCGTTTCTTTGGCACGGAGATTCAACCCATCCGGATCGGGCATGCCTTCGTACCAGGGTTCAATGCGCATATATACTTCTGCAAACTGCCCCGCCCCGCCGCTTTGTTTCTTATGGCGATAGCTGCCTTCCGCCCGGCGGCCAATGGTTTCACGGTAGG
>DAOLFI010000255.1:0-5458 GCA_035326385.1 Niabella sp. | reverse complement strand
CACACCTACCTGCCTTGCCAGCTCATCGCGGTTAAGAACCTGTCCTGCATAGTTGGCGCAGAGGTACAGGAAACGGTTGAAAGCAGCCATATTGCTGATGTTTTTCAGCAGGCGTACATCACGTTGTACATAAGTTTGTATATAGCTGTTCATCCATATTTCAGGTGTTAGGTGCTCCTGCCATATTTCCGGGTAGCCACCGGTCAGAATGTGTTTGAAAACCTCATCGCTGTTTAGTTTTGCATCCTGTAACTCTGCATAGCTGAATGGTAACAGGGATATATAACCGGCGCGTCCTGCAAGGGACTGGGAAATCTGTTCCTGTAACAAGAAATTGTTGGAACCGGTTAATATGAACTGGCCCCGGCGGGTGTTTTTATCCAACATTACTTGCAGGTATCGGAGCAAATCGGGTACGCGCTGCACTTCATCCAATATGGCTCCTTGTTTATAGGGGTTTAAAAATTTTTCTATATCGTGTAATGCTTCGGCTTGTATAATAGGGTTTTCGAAATTAATATATGGCTTTTTGGGGCAGAGCATTTGGCTTAACGTAGTTTTGCCGCTTTGCCTGGGACCTGTAATACATAAAGCCCTGAACTGGGATAAAGATTCTTTTGCTGTTGGTAATATCATTCGCTTTATCATCCGATTCCATTTTTGCAAAAATATGTAAAAATGGAGTTGGATTCCATTTTTGCAAAAATATGTAAAAATGGAGTTTGTATTATCGAGAGGAATATTTTATATTTTCTCTTAGTCCTTCAGCGCTTTTAACTTTTTGTCATGTTAATTGAAAATTAACTGCTCATCATCACTGGTTAAAAATTGTGCTTAGCAAAATCAATGCGGGATGACATATACCCTGTCACCACCACTGCTAATAGGTAAACACTTTATCTCCCACCATTACTTCCTGCGTTTTTTCGTTAAAAGTGGCTTTCATACCGGTGCGCGATGCAGCGGTGGTCATTACATTGGCAATGGAATGATAATATCCTGCTTCCACGGGCGCATTGGTCTCTCTCCGACTGCGTACACATTCCATCCAGTTACGCATGTGGGCGCTCGTAAGCGGGTCGCCCCCGGTATTGGCGCTTGCTACTACCTTTTCAGCCTTTTCTACCAAAGCCATTTCGGGCAGTAGAACAGGCTGCATGTTCATGGCTTTTGCATGGTTTTCCCTGAGGCCACCTTTAGGTGATACCTTATTGGTAATTAAGTTAAGCTCACCACCTTTTGAAAAATAAATTTCAGATGGGTTTTCATCGCCATTACCCATGCGGCTCATAAATACTACCTGGAACCCGTTTGCCGGATCATTGGCATCGCCATAATCAAATACGGCGGTAGTCGTATCCCAGTTGCTGCGTCCATCAGACCAGTTGTAAATGCCTCCATTAGCAGTTACACTACGTGGATGTTTTAACCCGCTAAACCAATGCACCGTATCAATCTGGTGGCTCATCCACTGACCCGGCTGCCCCGAAGAATAAGGCCAGAACAAACGGTATTCCAGGTATTTCCTCGGATCCCAGGCTTCGAAAGGCCGGTTGATAAGGAAGCGTTTCCAGTCGGTATCTTCCTGTTTAAGGCGGGCTACCAGGTCGGGTCTGCGCCATCGTCCCGGCTGGTTTACATTCCATGTAAGCTCTACCATGTTAATAGCACCAAATTTCCCGGATTTAATATACTCCTCAGCAGCTTTATAGTTACTGCCACTCCTGCGCTGGGAGCCTATTTGTATGATCTGGCGGGATGCTTTTACCGCTTTCAATGCAGCGCGTGCATCTTCCATTGTTTCTGCAAAAGGCTTTTCAACGTATGCATCGCATTTGGCATTTACTGCTTCTATGGTATGCAGTGCATGTTGAAAATCGGCCGTGCTTATAATAACAGCATCTGCGGTTTTTGAATCGTAAAGCGCTTCATTATTTCTAAACCCTTTTACATCGCGGCTTGTTTTTTCTTTTATGTGTGCAACGCCTGCGTCCCTGCGATAGTTCCAGAGATCTGATACACCTGTTATATCAAAATTCAACTCTTTATAATGGTTTAGGAAAGAGGGGAATAAAGATTGCCTGAACCGGTCTGAAAAGCCTATAACGCCTACCCGTACACGGTCGTTAGCTCCGATAATATTGGCGTAGCTTTTGGCACTGAAGGCAGTTGCCCCAAGGTAAAGCCCTGTTCCGGCAAGAGCGCCATTCTTTATGAATTTTCTTCTTGAGTGAGACATACGGCATAATTTATTCTAAGATAACCATTTTGCTGCAATACGCTTTGCGTTTTGTATTTGTTACATGGATTTTTGATGTAACATTGCAGACATATTATGACCCCTGATATTAAGAATAATATTTCCTTGAAGCCGTACAATACTTTCGGGATTGATGTCCGTGCAGAGCATTTTGCGGTTGCTGAAACCATTGATGATGTAAAAGCATGTTTGCAATGGGCTAACGCACATGAACAATCAACGCTTATTCTGGGTGGGGGGAGCAATGTGCTTTTTACCGGGAATGTAACAGGGCTGGTACTGCAAAATGCTGTAAAAGGAATAGAAAAGGTATACGAGGATGACCACCACGTGTACCTGAAGGTCGGTGGGGGCGAGGTTTGGCACCGGTTTGTTTTGTATTGCCTGGATCATAATTATGCAGGCATCGAAAACCTGGCTTTGATACCCGGAAGAGTAGGTGCCTCACCCATGCAGAATATAGGAGCTTACGGAGTTGAAATAAAAGAAGTATTTCAGGAGCTGACCGCTATACACAGACACTCCCTGGAAAGGGTATCATTTTCTAACGGCGACTGCGAGTTTGGTTACCGGGAAAGTGTGTTCAAGCACCGGTATAAAAATGAGTTTGTCATTACTGATGTTACTTATAAACTTGCTAAAAAGCCGCAGTTTAATATAGGTTATGGCGCTATAAAACAGGAGCTGGAAAAAGCCGGGGTGAAGGATTTGTCCATTCGGGCCATTGCCGATGCTGTAATAGCTATCAGGTCTTCCAAATTGCCCGATCCCCGGCAGATAGGCAATGCGGGCAGCTTCTTTAAAAACCCCTCTGTTGATAAAGAAAAATATTTGCAGTTAAAGGAAATATTTCCATCAATTGTAGCTTATGAAAACCCCAACGGAACAATGAAGCTGGCAGCAGGATGGCTCATAGAACAGAGTGGTTTAAAAGGTTTTAGAAAGGGTGATGCCGGGGTGCATGAAAAGCAGGCGCTTGTGCTTGTAAACTATGGAAAGGCAGACGGTACTGGTATTTTGAAAGTATGCGGCATAGTGCAGGATGCCGTTATGAATAAGTTTGGAGTAATGTTATTGCCTGAAGTAAATATCCTGTAATCCTTATTTAAGTTATAAATAGTATCTTCGCGCCCAATTTTTAAAGCCCTCTAATTATTAATTCTAAAAATTAAAGGATGAAGAAAGTTTTTTTATTGAGCCTGGTTTCAGTTTTATTATGTTCAGCGCTAAATGCGCAAAGGGAAGTTTATGGAAGGTCCGTAAGGTTTGGGTTTAAGATAGACCCGGTATTAGCTAATGCTTTCAGGCCGGCAGAAAATGGTGTTGAAAGAACCAGCAGCGGTTTTGGCGTTAACTACGGTTTAATGGCCGATGTTATGTTTAGCGATGGCCGAGGCGCTTTTGCTACGGGGCTGGAAATAGCCCACGGCGCATCGGAGCTGGCTTATAATACTTCAGCCAGGGGTATATACAGGGACAAAGCTGAAGGTGGTGATCAGGCCTATAAGCTTAAATTACAGTACCTGCAAATTCCGTTGAGTGTAAAGCTGAAAACCAACCAGCAAAACGGCTTTCGCTTCTGGGGGCAGTTTGGTACTTATATGGGAGCATTGTTAAAATCAAGAATGAATTATTCAGCCGGCTCTGTTGCTGAGGAAAATATAAATGTGATGAAACATACCAATAAAGTAAACCTGGGCTTATTGGTTGGCGCAGGGGGTGAATATCAGCTTGCCGAGAAGACAGATCTTTTCTTTGGACTGGGTCTCGAAAATGGCTTTACGGATATCACATCCAACAATAGCTGGAAGGATGGAAAGGTAGGTCTGAACAGATGGGCTATACGCCTGGGCATGTTTTTCTAAAAAGTTAGTTTATTAAGATGCAAAACAAAGTAGGCTGCAAAACTGCAGCCTACTTTGCTTATGAAGAACGGGAGTAGTTATTGCTTCATGATAACGCCACAGCCAATACGGGGTCCGGAGTTACCGGTAGGTTGTGTAGTATAATCATCGGTGCCGCCATGTACAATAATGCCCAGGCCAATAACGCTATTTGTAGCACCATCTGCTATGCTCCATCTGTCGGTAGTTACAGATTTAGTAGCATGGCCGTTATTGTCAAGCTGAATATTTCCTATATCGCCTGAATGGAAAGGAGTAGTGCCCCATTGTCCGTGATTTTCTTTGGTAGGATTCCAGTGACCGTGTGCTCCTTCTCCTTTATTGCTGCAATCACCGTGCTCATGAAAATGTACGGCAACATTACTATCGGCTCTTGATTTGTCATCAATTACCAGGTCAAGACGTATTTGAGTACTGTCTAACTGGTAAAATTTTGCAGTGCCTATTTGTTGTGTAGAGTCTGCAGTAGACATCAGGTTGGCACTGGCTACTAATGTGCCTTCAGCAGAGGGTAAAATATCTGTACCGTCTGTTACAACCTGTGCTGAATCAGCTCCTGTAGCATCATCGCTATTGTTAGATGCGCCGCCGCAGGACGCCAGGGCTGTAATAGCTATTATACCACTTAGTAATAAAGGAAAACGTTTCATAATGCGTATTAAATTTTAAGTTAAAGAAGTTTAATAAATAAAAATAGATAAAAGTTTACTTTTACTATACGATATACTATGGTAATAATCCTTAATACAAACATTGAACCAATTTATGGATGAAACAGAAGTAATGAACCCCTGGAAGATAAACGGGCAAAAAAAAGTGTATGATAATCCCTGGATCAGCGTTACCGAGTTTGATGTTATTAATCCATCAGGAGGTAAAGGCATTTACGGGAAGGTGCATTTTAAAAATGCAGCTATTGGCGTGATTGTACTGGATGAAGCAATGAACACCTGGCTGGTAGGCCAGTATCGCTTTGTTTTAAACGCCTATAGCTGGGAAATACCCGAAGGCGGCTGCCCGGAAGGAGAAAGCTATATAGAAGCTGCAAAAAGAGAGTTGCTGGAAGAAACCGGCCTGATGGCTGAAGAATGGACAGTAATTTTACGTAGCCATTTATCCAACTCGGTAAGTGATGAAGAATGTATTATTTTTCTGGCAAGGAATTTAAAGCAAGGCGTTGCGGCCCCGGAAGAAACAGAAGATATACAGGTAATGAAAGGGCCCTTTGGCGAAGCTGTAAAAATGGTTAGCAACGGTGCTATAACAGATGCTATTTCCATTATGGCTATACAAA
>DAOLFI010000254.1:0-5467 GCA_035326385.1 Niabella sp. | reverse complement strand
CGGTTGATGGGCCTGGAAAAACTGACAGAAGAGCAGAAAGGAGCAGAGGAAAATGAGTCTAAAGAAGAAAAGGCTGACAAAACAAGTTAAAAGCCATAAAGTTTAAAATAATATGTTAAAGTTGAGACAGGTGGAAACATTTTTGATATAAACTCTTAGTTCTTTAAATAAAGAGAAAGCTCCCTTTCGGGAGCCTTACGAAATTGGAAAAGAAAGGTTTGGCGACCCGGCGTTAGTAACGCCGCCCTTTTCCAAAATTAGTTTGTAACTATTGCGAATTTACGGAAAACCGTAGTAAACCACCAAATCGGATTCTTTAACCGATTTGTGTTAACCCATCGCTTAATTTTTTCTCCTCTTATTTTTTGAACTATTAATTTAATGTTAGCACTTATGTGCTGGCGCCAATTATTATACCATATCTGGTTTCAGATAGGTGTAGTAGGACAGATTTCGTAAATAAAAAAGGAGATAAACATGATTAGCGTACGATGTTCAGAATTAGAAAGTGTAAGGGAGAACCCTACTGCTCATGGCCAAATATTGGCAGCAAATGGAATTAAAACCGGCGGTGGGCGTGGCATGTTAGCCTGTGTTAGAGAGGTTGCCCTTGCTATGGGAAAAGACGGATTTACTGTATCTGAAGGAGTTAAACAAATACAGCAAAAGTTTTTGACGTTTAGCCCAACTACAGAAAACCAAGAAAGGCAGGAGGAGTTGATACAGGGCTTTATTGCCTATCACGAGCAGCTTAAAAAACATCAGCTTGAATTTATTGATGGCAGCCGTAGGATGAAATGGGATTTTTCAAAAGATACTCGATTAACGGGGTTGACCCCTTGGGTATTTGCCAGTGATCGAACCTACTACGCACTTTCTTTATCAGAAGCCAACACTGCCTGGCAGCACCAATTAAAATACCCCTTGTATCAGCAATACTTAACAGATCATATAATAAACTGCCCGCTTTCTGCCCTGAATGTGGGTGTTTTTTGTTTACAAACCGGCCAATTTGAGTTTAAAAGTTTTGATGAAGAAAGCGTGGAAACCAGTATAAACGAAACAGCCCAAATTTTAAATACGGTACTTAGTTCATTCAATAAATATAAAAATTAGACATTATGATAACATACAGAAATTTAAGTGGTGGCTCAGGCGTAGCGGCTTACGAACCCGGAGCAGATTACATATTGGTAATGTTCGCCACAGGCCGGGTTTACAGATATAGCCACCGACGTGCGGGAAGTTCTCACGTAAGCAATATGAAAAATTTAGCCGCTGCAGGGCACGGGTTGAATTCATATATCAATAGGTATGTGAAGTTTTTATATGATTAATAAATTTTCTTTAACCAATTAAACTTTTTGCAATATGGCAAGATGTACAGCACCGGTTTATGGTCATCGAACAGCAAGTGCAGCAGCAAACTGCCCGGCATGTGGTAGTCGCTATAATCGTGGTTACAGTTCTTATAGTTCTTACTCTTCTTATTCATCATCTTCAAATAGTTCAGGAAGCCGTAGCAGTATTAGCGGACAGCCTAGAACTAAAGCGCGATGGTCTTCAGCCGGCTCTACTGTTTTATATACACCTGCAGAAATTCGAACGCTTACACCTGTGCGTGAAAATGTAGAAAAACGTTCGGGATTATTGGACCTGCGAGATGTTTTTCTTTGTCACGCCTGGGATGATCGTCAAGGTGCTGCCAAAGAGCTACATGATTTATTAGAATCAAAGGGAGTCTCAGTTTGGTTTAGCGAAAAAGATGTTTTGCTTGGCTCACCACTACTTCGCGAAATTGATAAGGGATTGGCAAAATCCCGTGTTGGTATTGTATTAGTTACTCCTTCTTTTCTTAAACGCATTAAAGGAGAAGGAATCGCAGACAAAGAACTTTCTGCTCTCTTAGCTCGTGACTTACTTGTTCCTATTGTTCATAACACAACTTTTGAGAATTTACGTGAAGTAAGTCCTTTGCTTGGCTCTCGCAGTGGTTTAAGTACTATAGAGGAATCAATGGCAGATGTTGCTGCTAAATTAGTGGAGTTGGTAACTCCACAGACTATTATAAATTAATTAAAAAAGCAAGAATGAAAGATAATTATAGCAAATCAATTCAATTAAGATGTGCCACCTGTGGCGATACATCGAATTTCGAGTACAACGAAGATAAAACATGGATAAAATGCAACAGATGTAATAGAGAATATCCGGGGGGATATGATGAGTTAGTTCAGTTGAATGAAAATACTATTTCCGAAGAACTAGATTCCGTGAAAAAAGAAGTAACCCGGGATCTAAAAAATGATCTTGATAAAATGCTAAAAGATGCTTTCAGGGGAAATAAAAATATTAAGTTTAAATAGTATGACAATTATACAGATTTTACCTTTTGCTATTTCTGCGGCTGCCCTTTTGTTATCCCTGTATACATATTTGAGACATGACGCAAAAATTAAAAAACAAAATGCTTTGATAAATCAATTCCAGTTAGAAAGGTTTAAAAAAGAAACCGACTCTGAAAAGAAAGCAATAATTGAAGCGAATGTTATCAAAAGTGAAAAAGGAAAGCGAATAATAAAAGTATATAATAAGGGAAAGTCGATAGCAAAAAATGTTATTGTTACGTTCCCAGGTAAACCAAATTTAATTATTTCGGATTATCCGTCTTTGATAGATATTAGGCCGCAAAACTCGCTTGAAATTGTCGCATTCGCTTTTGAGAGTTCACTAGGAGATACATTAAAAATAGATTTTGAATGGCAAGACGATTTAAGATTAGATAATAAAGACAGTCAAACACTTCAAATATAATACACTTGGGCTTATTAAAGACTCATCTGTTATGCTACAATTAAACTTCTCTACTCAATTTGGTGTTGATTTTAGTCTGATAGTTTGCTCTTATTACCTAATAAATTAAATAAATAGAATTAATGTCAGAAGCAATTATACTCTTTTGCACAATCTTCGGAACATGGCTTGCTTATTTGACTTATAAATCAAGTACGACTGATCATTTGAAGGAGACAAAACAGTTATTGACCGAAAAATTTGAACTACTACAACGAATGAATTCTAAACTGCTTGAAGATCTAAACGATTATGGTAAACGGAATGATTCTTTTAACGCTCAGTTTATGCAGGGGTTAACTTTAAATCAGTGTATTCATATTTTAGAAAAGGTGAAAAACGAAATTTTGACGACAGAATTTTATGACAATATAAAATTGACTAATTCAAAAGCCAGACTTGACGATTTGATTAAGAATGTGGAAGTCCAAATTAATAGTCATTCTGAGGTACGCACTATGGTGGATTACTTTATTTTAGAGCCAACAGCTCCGAATGCAAATACATCTCCACATACATCATAAACACGATGAGACTGGTATTAAAAAATAAACTTACACATCTATTCGTATACCCTGCTATTCCATGCATTCTTTTCATAAATTTCAACTTTACTATACTTATTCACACTATTATATGTATACATAATTCGGACATTTGACAGGGCTGCCCGCTCATCTCCAAAAGCAGCCGTAAATGGCACATTAGGAAAGACTGCATCTTTCTTATTTCTAAATACTACAACAATTAGAAATAACTCAGATGTTACTGAATCCCGACAAGATCTGCAAAAAGATTTAAGTTTTTCTAAGTCAATATCCCCATCATAGTAATATAGATCCATTCTATTAATATTAGACCCAGCTATCATGGTTTTTGAATCTATAAATTGGTACTTTTCCATATGTTAAATTTACCATCCCTTTTTGAAAAACAAACTGTTTGTTCTCCTTTTCAGCAATTACAGCTAGTTCTTAGCCAGCTCATTCATAATTAGATGCATTCGTTTTCTTTTTGGTGTTATCATTTTATTCATTTCTTAAGCACATGAGCATTTGATTCTATCAAATCCCGGATATCAACCTTGAGCAACAAGGATATATCATACAATACATTAAGTGGCGGCTGCTTGGTATTTGAGACCCACCTCGACACCATTCCTTCGGTATAACCGATTTGCTCAGCTAACCACCTGTTTGTTTTGTCCTTTTCAGCCAGAACAACCTTCAATCTATTTATTTTTATTTCAGGCATTATGCAATAAAATTAGTGCTATATGATTTGAAAGTTAGCAACTTGCATTAATAGTAGAAATATTTGCGTTTAAAACGCATTATTTTATATTAAAAAGACTTATATTCGCATTGTGAAACAAGTTTCAATTACGATAATTAACAGTCGTTAATAGACTTAGCAAGCGCATAATAAATTCTAAGTGTGTTTGCTTTATTCCTCATTTTAAAAATGCTTCCTATGAAATACCACCCTATTCCCACCTCCACTTCCCCCAAAAGGCGCTTTTACAAGCCCTGGCATTTTCTTAGTCAGGCCGGTAAACTACACACCGGCCTGCGGGAAGTGTTTTGTAATTACTCCTTAGAAGAGCTGCGGCAGGAACTGCAATGCTGGCTGCAACTGGCCCTATGCAACGATAACAGTGCATACGCAGAAGCAAGCGCAAGGGAAGACCTGCTGGATTTTACCCAAGACCTGCAACGCCTTGCAGAAGCACTCTATATTCTAAACGAAAAAAAGAACACCGGCCAAAAACGCAAGCAATTAAAAACCCTGCCCAAACAAACCCGGCAAATAATAGCACAAGAGAACACCCCGGTGTTACTTACGGAAGAGGAGAAGAAAAAACCGGAACAGGTCGTTAGTCAGTTCTGTAAAACCTTTCACCGGTCTTACGTGCAAACAGAGCTGCTGGACATGCTGGATGCCGTGATCACTTACAAAGGAGATAAACAAGCAGACAAAGGCAACCTGGTGCTGTTTTATGAGCATTTATATGTTTTGGTGAGGGTGGCGTATGGCTTCTGTAAAGGCAAAGCTTCATTTAGGCGTTAACCGTTCATTTAATATGCTAATGTTGCTTAATCAGGCGCCAACATTGCTTATTAGATGCAATCAATTGATTGTCAATGGTATTTAAACTTTTTAACGCATTGCTTAATCAGGCGCCAATGTTGCTTAAATCGCTACAAACATTGCTCTTCTATCACAATTAATTGATTATCAGTTCGTCTTAAGCCTTTTAGTATATTGCTTAGTTAGTGGTAAATATTGCTTACGAAATCTCTTTCATTTTGACCCTGTTCCATTGCCTGAATTTCACCTTGCTTATTTACTAATCTTTCTTGCTTAAAGGAATTAGTGAATTGATTATCATTAATTTATTCTGATAAAGAAACCTTGCTTATTTACTATCGAATCTTGCTTGATTATTCCTTTTTAAACCGGTATAGCGCATTTTTATCTCTTTGCTTTTCACTGATCTTATCCAACAAGCCATCATTAATCATCTTATTAATATATATTCTGATGGTGTTTGCATTTATTTGAACAAAATCAACTATTTCACTTAAAGTGGCCTTGTGGCGGGTAAAAAGAA
>DAOLFI010000253.1:0-5474 GCA_035326385.1 Niabella sp. | reverse complement strand
CCATCTGGGTCAACTGGGAGAACTTTGGTACAAATATGTTTTGAAAATCTGTAAAGCTGTTTTGAATGGCAGACCCGGTAAACTTCCAGTCATCAGGTTTCTGATCAACAGCGCCGGACACATTTACTGTTTCGTTTCCTAAAAGCACCGCCGTTTTAATACTGTCCCCCACGCTCAAACCCAGCAAAGAGGCCCCGTCCAGCTTTGCAGACAGCCTGAAAGCGCCTGCTTTCGATTTAGTTTCGGCAAGCGGCACAACCGGGTTTTGAAGATCAGTAAGCGATACCTTAGCATCATCAGCCAGTCCTGAAATAGTACCGGTTAATGTCAACTGCTGCGCAAGGGAGCATAAAGGAAGCAAAAGAATAGTAAGAAATGATAAGAATTTCATCAAAGATATTTACAATTTTAAAAAAGGTTACCTGCAGCATAAAGGTCAGCAGCTTCCTTATTAATCTAAAAACAGACGGTCTATGCACCGGGCTGGTTGCAAAACTACCTTGTAGTAACTTAGCAATTTGTTAATTAAGAATACTTTGTATAAAGCATTTTGTCATTACCTCGGGCGATGGCGCCTGCTGGATAATTTTGATATATGCTGAGCCAATAATGGCGCCATTTGCATATTTACAGGCATCATTGAATGTTTTCTTATCCTTGATGCCAAAACCTACCAGCACCGGGTTTTTCAGCTGGTAGCTTTGTAAACGCTGCAGGTATTCTTTTACCTCGTTAAAATCTTTTTCGCCACCGGTTGTGGAGGAAGAAGATACGGCATACAAAAAGCCGCTGCTCAGGCTGTCCAGCTTTTTTACGCGTTCTTCCGAGGTTTCGGGGGTTACCAGGAAAATGAAGTCCAGGTTATATTTTTCCAGAATGGAGCGATAGGTTTTTTCAAATTCATGCTGAGGCAGATCAGGCAATATTAAACCATCAATACCTGCCCTGGCTGCATCTGCACAAAAATTTTCAAATCCATATTGTAATACAGGATTCATATATCCCATCAGCACAACGGGGATTTTTATTTCATCGCGCATGTCCTTCAGCTGCTCAAAAAGCACCTGCATATTCATTCCGTTGACCAATGCAACAGCACTACTTTTCTGAATGGTTTCTCCATCTGCCAGCGGATCGCTGTAAGGCATTCCCAGCTCTATTATATCTGCTCCGCTTTCCTGCAGCGCCTTCATTACAGGCAGCGTACTGTCCAGCCTGGGAAATCCGGCTGTACAATAAATGTTTAAGATCTTTTTTCCTGATTTAAAAACTTCACTTAATCTGCTCATTTTATTCTGGTTTCAAGTTACTGGTTTTCTGTTACCGGTATTTATTGGCGAAAATATGCAGGACGGGACATAGATATTTGCTGAAGTGGGCGATGCCCCGAAAGAGTCTTCCGGATAACGAAGATGCCATGTATTCTGGAAGGACAATAGTTCTATTTATCTCTTTATACAACCCCTACTCACTATTCACCATTCTATTCACTACTTACCCCTCCCCTCACTTCTTATTCAGCTCGCCCATATAGGTTTCCATATCCTTATCGCCACGTCCGCTTAAACAAATCACTACATTATCATCTTTCCCAAACCTTACCTGCTCTAATGCCGCCAGCCCGTGAGCGCTTTCCAGGGCAGGAATAATACCCTCCAGCCTGGCTAGCTCAAAAGCAGCAGCCAAAGCCTCTTTATCTGTAGCGCTTAAAAATTTACCACGCCCGGTAGCAAACAAATTGGCATGTAAAGGGCCAATACCGGGATAATCCAGTCCGGCTGAAATACTATGCGGCTCAACTACCTGGCCATCTTCTGTTTGCATTACAAAACTTTTGCTGCCATGCAAAATACCAGGTTTGCCCAGCTGCGTAGTAGCCGCGCTCATACCCGATGTTACACCACAGCCAGCTGCTTCTACAGCAATGATATCAACCGAAGGCTCATCTAAAAAATGATAAAAAGTTCCCGCAGCATTACTACCCCCGCCTACGCAGGCTATTACAGCCTGAGGTAATTCAGAACCCGTTTTTTCTTTTAGCTGCGCACGGATTTCTTTGCTGATCACACTTTGAAAACGTGCTACCATATCGGGATAAGGATGCGGGCCTACCACGCTCCCGATAATGTAAAAGGTATTTTCCGGATGGTTGATCCAGTCACGGATAGCTTCGTTGGTAGCATCTTTTAAAGTTCTGCTTCCGCTGGTAGCTGGTATCACCGTAGCGCCCAGCATTTTCATACGGGCTACGTTTGGCGCCTGGCGCTCAATATCTTTCTCTCCCATATACACAATGCACTGCAAGCCTTTCAACGCACAAACAGTTGCAGTTGCCACTCCATGCTGTCCGGCGCCTGTTTCAGCAATGATGCGCTTTTTACCAAGACGCTCGGCTACCAATATTTGCCCAATTGTATTATTTACTTTATGCGCCCCCGTATGACAAAGGTCTTCACGCTTCAGGTAAATATTAGTATGGTACTTTTGGGATAAACGTGCTGCATAATACAGGGGGGTTTCCCTGCCTGCATAATCTTTTAATAAAAACCGGTACTCTTCCTGGAAAGAGGCGCTGTTGATGATATCCAAATAGTTGGAGCGAAGTTCTTCCACATTCCTGTATAACATTTCCGGGATATAAGCGCCGCCAAATTCACCATAATAACCCAGCTCATCGGGCTCTTTATAAGTTGCCTGCATTATAATCAATAAATTTTTAAGGGGGGTAAAGATAAGAAAACTGCACGCCATTAAAATGGCAAAGAAAGTCAGGGGCGCCAACGCCAGCAAAATGAGGACGCGATAATATGTAATTTACTTGCTGTCATTAAAGCAGCAAATATAGCCAATAGTCTGATAACACACTCAAAATATACCTGTTTCACCTTCATGACAGGTGAGTTAGGGGAAATAATGCTCTCCTTTTATTCTTCAGCAAAGGAAATACCATCACGATAAATGATACATAGCATAATAATCTATAAGCTCCTTTTTAGTAATAATATCTTTTTTTCTTACAATTACTCTTTTTATCCACTTATGTAGGCGAAACAGAACTACACCAACAGTAAACAATATTTTTCCAGTTTTCATTTTATAGCTGCATTTAATTAGGTGTTAACAAATAGATCATTTTCATAGCGAATGTAAGACACCCTCATTGCTAAACATCCGGGTATTTTTCCCCTTTTTTCATTTTCCGGATTTTGAAAAATTTCTGAGGTTTCACCCTGCTGTTATTTACTTTTGAGGCTATGTTGCGGAACCTCAAAAAAAAATGGATAAGCTGGGGAATATTGCTGGTATTAGCTGGTGGTATTAAAATATTCTCGCTCAACTCCTCATGGGTAGAGGAATATTATACGTATGGCATGTATCCGTTTATTTCAATAGTGCTAAGGCTACTCTTTGGCTGGCTGCCTTTCAGCGCAGGAGATATCCTTTATATGGCAGTTATTGCCTGGGCCATTTACAAAATAGTCACAGTAATAAAACATACTAAAGCACAAAAATATTCCCGGTCGTATACGCTACGAGTAACCAGGAAAACGGGTTTTATTTTGCTGGTTCTGTATGTGATGTTTTATAGTTTATGGGGATTGAATTATTCAAGGGAAGGGATAGCAAGCCAACTGGGACTTAAGGAACAACAGTATTCAGTCAACGATTTGGATACATTGGTCTGTTTGTTAAGAAACCGCGTGAATGAACATGCCCCATTGCTTACGCCTGCAATAAGAGATTCTTTTCGAACTAAAAAGAATCTGTTTTCGAATGCAGCACTACTGTATCAAATAGCGGCAACAAAGTATCCTTTCCTTGTTTACAAAGGATATTCGTTAAAACCATCCCTGTTCAGCTACCTGGGCAATTATATGGGCTTCCAGGGATATTATAATCCTTTTACCGGGGAAGCACAGGTAAATACAACTATACCGTCATCTGTAGAACCTTTTGTAGCCTCTCATGAAATAGCCCATCAGTTGGGCTATGCCAAAGAAAGTGAAGCCAATTTTGTGGGGTTCCTGGCATGCAGGTTACACCCTTCAGTCAATTTCAGGTATTCTGTTTATTTCGATATGTATCATTATGCTATCCGTGAGCTGGCTTATGTAGACTCTGTGAAGGCTGATGCTTATGACAGTACATTACATATACAGGTAAAAAAAGATAAAGCAGATTATATTGCTTTTTACAGGAAATACCGGAACCCTATAGAACCTTATATTGATAAATTTTACGGGTATTTTTTAAAGGCTAACAACCAGCCTAAAGGCAGGCAATCCTATAATGATGTAGTGATCTGGCTGATTGCGTACTATAAAAAGTACGGAAAAGAGGCGATTTAATACGCTGAAATGATCATAAAATATTAATTATCAATATATTAAATCAAGTAAGCCAGATATCAAAAATCCAGAATTAATCCGTACCTTTGCAGTCCGAATTTTTAAACCCTTCGGATTTTTTTATGAACTTTTATTTTAAACAATTAAACGCTGATGCACAGGAGAACGCTGGCGCTGCCGAACAACCGGTAGAAGAAGCTTCTGCAGCGACAACAACAGCACCTGTGGAAGCCGCTGAGGCGGTTACTGCGCCTGCTGAAGCACCTGCAAAACCTCAGGTTGCTGAAGAGGTGGAAACTGCGCACGATGATTTCGATTGGAGCGTGGACAAACGTAATGTTTCTTCTTACTCTAAAGAGGAAAAAGAAAAGTACGACAAAGTTTATGAGAACACTTTCATTCAGTTGAACGATGGTGAACTGGTAAACGGTACCGTGGTAGGCCTTACTAACACTGATGTGGTTTTGAACATCGGTTTTAAAAGTGATGGTCTTATCTCGTTGAACGAGTTTCGCGACATACCCGGCCTTAAAGTAGGCGATGAGGTAGAAGTGATGATCGTTGAAAAAGAAGACAGGGACGGACACCTGAACCTGAGCCGCAAACAAGCCCGCACTACCCGTGCATGGGAAAAAATTGTTGAGGTTAATAAAACAGGTGAAGTGGTTACCGGTTTGGTTACCTCTAAAACCAAAGGCGGACTTATCGTTGATGTATTTGGTATGGAAACATTCCTGCCAGGTTCTCAAATCGATGTTAAGCCTGTTACAGATTACGATCAGTTTGTTGGTAAAACAATGGAATTTAAAGTTGTTAAGATCAACGAAACTATCAAAAACGCTGTGGTTTCTCATAAAGCGCTTATCGAAAGCGATATGGAAGCACAACGTGCAGAAATCATCGGCAAGCTGGAAAAAGGTCAGGTATTGGAAGGTACCGTTAAGAATATCACCGACTTTGGTGCGTTCATGGACCTGGGCGGCTTAGATGGCTTACTGTATATTACCGATATTTCATGGGGCCGTATTTCTCACCCGAACGAGGTATTAAAAATGGACCAGAAGCTGAATGTGGTGGTACTGGATTTCGACGACGAGAAAAAACGTATCAGCCTTGGTTTAAAAC
>DAOLFI010000252.1:0-5536 GCA_035326385.1 Niabella sp. | reverse complement strand
CAGGCGTATCCGTACTGTTTCATTTATATTGGCTGCATCTATTTCAGCTATTTTATCAATAGCTGTATTAGCGGCGCTTATAGCGCTATAGCTTTGCCTCCAAAGCTCCTGCATCCTGTCGTTAGAGGCATCATGCGTTAACCCGGATATAGCACGCACATGCGCATTTCTTGCTCTCGGGCCTGCTTCATAATCATCTGTGGCCATTTCCACACCAATCTGGAATAAACTGTTGTATAAAGATTGCCCGCTTTCGTAGAGCTTTCTGTAAATGGCCGTAACAGCAGCTACTGCTTCGCTTTCATTCCGGTAAAACTGATCAGTTACCAGGAAGGATTCAGGAACTTCATCAAGCTTTGAGCAGCCTGCCTGAAGGGTCATTATTGTTAACACAAAAAAATATATGCGTTTCATAATTTATTTTATTTTACTAATGCTGCTATGCTTTTTATACATTAGAGCGATAGCGTGCTGTATATTTTATTAAAATGTTATTCTAAGACCGGCTATTACACTTTTAGCTAAAGGATAGATACCTGAATCGGTACCGGGGGATACATTGCTGCCGGAGGTGATTTCGGGATCGAACCCCGTGTATTGTGTGAAAGTGTGCAGGTTTTGTGCAGTTACATAAACACTGACAGCCGAAATTTTAGCCCTGTCTAAAAGGGATACAGGCAGGGCGTAACTAAGCGTGAGATCTTTTACCCGTAGAAAAGAACCGTCTTCAACAAAACGATTGGAAAAAACCGGCGCCGGATCTAATTTAGCCCGTGGTATTGTTGTTGAGGGATTTTCAGGCGTCCATCTTTCTAACGCTGTGACAGATGCGTTTTGCTGGCCTGTGAACATTTCTAAAGACTGGCGGTTACTGTTGATGATCTGATTGCCATAAACACCTTGCAGAAATACAGACAGGTCAAATCCTTTCCATGAAAAATGGTTGATGAAGCCAAATATGAAATCGGGTTGTGCATTGCCGATAATGGCACGGTCAGCAGCTGTGGTAAAACTGCCATCACCATTAATGTCTTTGTATAAGCGGTCTCCCGCTTTGGGTGTGGCATTGCCCGTATATTTTCCTTTTTCCGTTTCTTCTCCTTGCTGTAAAATACCGTTCGTTACGGTCCCATAAAAAGTGCCCAAAGGTTTTCCTACCTGGATGATATAATTGCCCGAAATATAAGATTGTGCGTTGTTGCCAATAGCCAGCACTTTATTCCTGTTAAAGGAGAGGTTCAGGTCACTGTTCCAGGCAAAGCGTCCGGCCAGGTTTTTACTTTTTAGCCCCAGTTCTATACCCTTGTTTGCTACTGATCCGAAATTTTGTAATGAAGTGGCATAGCCCGTAGTCCATGGTATCTCTACATTTAACAACAGGTCGGTTGTTTTTTTATAGTAGGCTTCCAGGCTAATAGAAAGCCTGTTACGTAAAAGGCTCAAATCTACTCCTGCATTATATTGATAGGTCTTTTCCCACCCGAGGTTATCGTTTGCGATTCTTTGAGGTGCAAAGCCGCTAATGATATTTCCTCCGAATAAGTAGTTCAGACTATACAAAGTAGCCAGCGATTGATATTGTCCTATTTCAAGGTTGCCTGTAGTGCCAAAGCTGGCTCTTAATTTGAGGTCGCTTATCTTATCACGAAGGGAAGCAAAAAAATCTTCTTTACTGATATTCCAGGCGGCAGATACTGATGGAAAATTTCCCCGCTTATTATTTTTCCCAAAGCGGGAAGAGCCGTCACGCCTGATACTTGCTGTTAAATAGTAAAGGCTGTTATAGTTATAAGTGATCCTGGACAGGTAGGAGTGCAATACCCAGTTGTAAGTATTGGAGGTAGGCCTTACCAGTACAGAACCACTTTCAAGATTGTTATAGGTAAGATCGTCCGTAACAAATTGCTGTGCCCCGGCGGTAAATCTTTCGTTGACCGATTCCTGCTGTGTGAAGCCCGCTAAAGCTGTCAACGAGCTTTTATCAAACTCTTTTGACCAGGTAAGCGTGTTTTCGTTTAACCAGGAATAGGTAGTGGAATTACCTAAAGATGCCTGTCCATTGGTAGTTGCTCCTTCATAGATCGTGGATGGGACATAATACTTTTCTTTATCATTACCGATATCTGTACCTAATAATACTTTTGCTTTTAACCCTTTGATGATCTCATATTCTGCATAGCCCGTGCCTAAAAATCTTATGGTGGCAGATTTGTTAAGCGTTTCGTTTAACGTGGCTATGGGATTGGCAAATATGTTCTCAAAAGGGTTTCTTAAGGTATAACTTCCGTCTGGCTCATATATGGTAGCCGTAGGGGGCATGATCAATAAAGAGCCGATGATGCCTGATGGAGCGATATTCGCATCTGCTTTGCTTGCGGTAATATTAGTGCTTATTGTTAGCCTGTTAATGGGCCGGGTATTGATATTGGCTCTGACGGCTATCCTTGTAAAATCGGTGTTTTTAATAATCCCATCCTGTTTATTATAACTTCCCGATAAAAAGTATTGTGTGTTATTGCTGCCACCGGAAATAGAAATCTGGTGGTTTTGTACAGGCGCGTTCCTGAAAGCTTCATGCTGCCAGTTGGTTCCTTCGCCTAATGCGGCTATTTCAGCCTCACTTAAATATTGATATTTCCCTCCTGATGGTTTGGTGTCATACAGCACTTCATTTCGGAGTACAGCAAATTGCTTTGCATTCAGCACATCAATTTTTTTCTGTACCCTTTGCTGCCCATACGATCCTTCGTAGCTGATGGCGCTTTTCCTGGGGCTTCC
Source organism: Niabella sp. (assembly GCA_035326385.1). Classification (GTDB taxonomy): domain Bacteria; phylum Bacteroidota; class Bacteroidia; order Chitinophagales; family Chitinophagaceae; genus Niabella. The sequence goes on along the minus strand of DAOLFI010000252.1, from coordinate 2,758 downwards.
CTTTTTGGTTGTTATAATTACTACACCATTGGCGCCGCGGGACCCATAAATAGCGGTTGCTGCTGCGTCCTTTAAAATATCTATCCTGTCAATATCAGCCGGGTTAATACCTGCCAATGGATTTACCGCAGCCCCGGAAGCTACACCAGGTGAGTTGCTGCTGTTATACACCGGGAAACCATCAATAACATACAGCGGCTCATTACCTCCCTGAATGGAGGAGCCACCTCTAATACGGATGCTGACCCCACCGCCCGGTTGCCCTGAGGTTTGTGTTACCTGAACTCCCGTGGAAGCACCTTTTAACGCCTGATCAAATGAACTCAGCGGCTGCCTGATAGCAGTTTGTGATAATGAGCTTACGGCCCCGGTAACATCAGTTTTCTTTTGAGTTCCATACCCCACTACTACCACATCATCTAAGTTGTTATTGGTAGGTTTCAACTTTACCGAAACGGGTGATCCTGTTGCCAGTACAATCTTCTTTTCGTACCCTACAAAAGTGATGATGATATTGTAGGGGAATTTTTGACCGGTGCGTAATATGAATTGTCCTTTGGAATTGGTAGTAGTTTGATTCGTGACCCCTTCAATAATAACATTAGCTCCATCAAGTGGCTCGTTAGTCACTTCATCAAGAACAGTTCCCTCAAGAACGGAGTTAATAGTGGCAGGGTTTTGTGCATGGAGCACACTTCCGGTTAAAAGAAGCAAAAGATATAGCACGATGCTGTATAAAAGCTTATTACTTTTCTTGTGCATTTTATTTGTAGTTTATATCCGGTACATTCAGGGCATAGCAATGCCGCAGGTACCTTGTACTTGTTTTTTGATAGTATATGCATTATGAAATTCCTGTAAAGTGTAATCAGCAAAAGGCATCCCCGCCCCCATCTATAACCAACCACCGATTATTGAGGACAAGCCATGAGATGCCTTTTGCCGGTTACAGCAATACCTGACTTATTCCGATAAAAGGGAAAATCTATATACAACAACAGGTAGTAGTGGTCGTGTTCATATAGAACATTAGTAAGGGAATTACCACCTGGCTTACAGAAGCGCAGTTCTGCAACTTAAACATAGCGTTTGTTGAGCTATTCATTTTATTTGAGTTTAAAATATGACTGTCGGTGGTTGACAGTTATTAGTCTACTTATTTGGTAGACAAAAGTACTAAACCTCTTTGGTATAAAAAAAACTTTTAAAAGTTTTTTTTATAGAACTTGTTTAAACTTTTCTAAAATGACCACAAAAATGAATGTCAGACTGCCCCGATAGGCTATCGGAACAGAACAACATTTTCTTTCAAAAAGAACTCAAGCAGCAAAGTTTAAACAAGGTTACAGCTATTTAAAAAATGCTTTAAGAGTTACAGATCCTTTTATGAATCATCTTTTATGAGCTTATAGGCTGTTATCATTGAAAAGCAGCCAGGCTATAATGAGTGTTATGAACACATTAAAAAGCTGCGCTATTAAAAATGCGATCACCGGTTTCCGGTTATGTACACCTACCAGGTCTTTAAAGTTGGTTTCCAGGCCTATGCTGGTGAAGGCCAGAGCAAACCATAATGCTTGGAGATTTTTTAAAGGACTTTTTACCAGGGCAATAGTATCCGCGCTTATAAAGAATGAAAAAATAAGCGATGCAGCTACAAAACCTATAACAAATTTTGGGAACCGCTCCCATATTATTTTCAGAGTGGGCTTTTCAGCAATAGCATGTTCAGAGGTAGTTTTAGAATAAGTCCAGTAAACAGATATGGCAAACGCCGCAATACCTAATAATACATTTTGAGAAAACTTTACGATAGTACTGATCTTTAATGCGGTTTCTCCTACGAGGGTGCCCGATGCTGCTACGGCACCTGTTGTATCAATAGTTCCTCCCAACCAGGCCCCGGTTACTTCCTGTGAAAAACCAAATGTTTTGGCAATCCATGGCATTATGATCATCATGGGTACTGCCGTAATTAATACCAAAGAAACCACTAAGGATAATTTTTTTGTATCGCCTTTAATAGCTCCTGATGTAGCAATGGCGGCTGATACCCCACAGATAGACACGGCACTTGAAAGCATCATGGAAAGCTCTTTATCTACTTTAAGCTTTTTACAAAGCCAGAACGAAAAGTACCACACCGAAAGTACTACAACCAATGCCTGTATCAGCCCCAGGGAGCCGGCCTTTAGTATATCCGAAAAAATAACATTAGTGCCCAATAATATCAAACCGATCTTTACAAAAAATTCTGATGAAAGTGAGCTGGTCAACCATTCGGGCAATGTGAAGAAGTTCCGGATAATAAGCCCGAAAGCTAAACAAAAAATAACGGTTGCGAGGTTAAGTAATTGGATGGTACTGTTCCCGCCCAGTATAAATGCCGGTATGGTGAGCAGGTATAAGACAGGAAAGCCTTTCAGGATGTGTTTTACGGGCTTGCCTGTTAAATAGTTGCCAGTAATAGCTATAATAAATGTATACAGGAACTGAGACAGGATTCTGATCAGGTTATCTATGCTTAATACGCCTGTTAATAGGTCTGAACTGTTTTTCCAGTCAAATGCGGGAGCACTCATAATAAATCCGAATGCTGACAGGATGATGATTATAAAACCTAAAACTACAACAGTCCAGTCTTCAGTAAGATGGACGGGCTTCAATTTCTGCATATTTTTAGTTTAATAAATATGCTACAATAATAAAGATAAAATCATTAAGGGTTGATCAATCGGTTTTGAATGAGGGGATAATA
>DAOLFI010000251.1:0-5536 GCA_035326385.1 Niabella sp. | reverse complement strand
AGACATAACAATAGTTTTTTCTCGTGATGAAAAGACCGAGTGGAGTTTTGGCGCAAATTTATGGTTTGGCAGATGGCCTGATAACAGCACCATTACAACGAGCGAATATAATGCAGGCGGGAGCTTAAATGATTCATACCAGCAGCAAATCAGCCGAAGGGAAGGATATTTTGGGACTGATATGAATGTAGGATTTACCAGAAAACTGCAAAAACCAGGTCAGGAGATTACGCTTTTGACCCAGTTTACGCCTTCCCGCTCCCGTTCTCCTTACAAATTCTATCTTTTTGAACCAGGTACAGAGGCTCCTTTTTACCAGGAAGAAAATTTTAATAATATCAGTAATGAGGAATGGACTTTTCAGGCCGATTATATACATCCGTTTGACAGGCTTGGTAAATATGCGCTTGAAACCGGAGCAAAAGCAATTTTACGAAACGTGAAGAATGATTATGAAGTGGTAACAAAGAATGATGGGGAAGCTCCTGGTACGGATTTAAGCAGGACAGATATTTTTCAATATAGTCAGAATATATGGGCTGGGTATGGTATCATGAAAGCAAAATGGGAGCACAACTGGTATGCCGAAGGAGGTGTAAGGTATGAGGAGACTGATGTATATGGAGATTTTGTAAGGCAATCTGCAAAAATTAAAAATACATTTAACAACTTTATTCCCAGTTTTAATATTACCAAAAAAGTAAACGAAAACCACATGTTAGGCCTGAGCTATACACAGCGGATAACCCGGCCGTACATATGGGATTTAAACCCCAACGCAAACGCCAGCGACCCAAAGAATATTGAAGTGGGTAACCCGGAGCTGGAGCCTGAACTAATGCATCAGGCGGAGATGACATATGGACTTCAGACAAAATCAGGATTTTTTTTGAACACAGCAGTTTTCTGGAAGCAAACAGATAATGCTATAGTTAATTTTACAGAAATAAATGATCAGGGAATTTCTGTAACCAGGAATGAAAATATGGCTTCCAATATTATGTACGGTCTCAATCTCTCTGCCTCATTGCGTCCTAATAATAGCTGGAGTATAAATGGTAACTTTAATGTAAATTACCTTAATTACACTAATCATGCCTGGCAGGTCTTTAATAAGGGATGGGCGGCAGATATAAATGTAAATACCACTTATAAGCTCCGCCGGAATTATGCACTGCAGGCTTTTGGTGCATATAACACCCGAATGGTTACTGTTCAGGGTTATAAAACTCAAAGGTTTTACTATGTGTTTGCTGTAAAGAAGGAGGTCTCAAAGCCGAAAATTACCGTAACGGTAGCTACAGCCAATCCTTTTTCTGTTTATATTCCACAAACCAGTCATATTTCTGCTCCGGGATTTATCTCAAATGTCAGAAATCGTGATTATATGCGGGCCTTTAGAATTACGGTAGGGTGGGAGTTCGGTGGCAACGGGAAAACAAAAGATGTAAAAAAAGTGGTGAATGATGATGTAAAAAGTGCCGGGAAAGAATAAGATAATAGGTTTCGTAAAATTCATGTACAAATGATGCACTTTTAATATACTTTGTATATTTTCACTTAAAATAGTATTTATGAACGATAACATGATCCTTGTTTCCGAAGCCAACGATGTTGAACGCGCCGTATTCTATAAAAAGACCTACTTACACGTGGCTATTGCCATTTTATCCTTTATGGTGGTGGAAGGCTTTTTATTAAGAGCAGTTCCGCAGGAACTGATATTACAGATGGTTTCGGGTAAATATATCTGGCTTTTCATTATCGGTATGTTCTGGCTGGCAAGCATCCTGGCCGACAGGCTTGCTTTTTCTCCAAGTAAAAATATGCAATATGCAGGGCTGGGCTTATATGTATTGATTGAGGCTATTATATTTCTTCCTATTCTTTATATAGCCCTTGTGATGAGCAATGGCGCTGCTGTGGTACAACAGGCGGCATTAATTACACTGTTTATGTTTGGCGGATTGACCGCGGTAGTGTTCATGACTAATAAAGATTTCTCTTTTTTAAGATCTGCCATTGTAATCGGTGGCTTTGTTGCCCTGGGATTGATTGTAGCCGGGGCCATTTTTGGTTTTAACCTGGGTCTGTGGTTTTCTGTAGCAATGGTAGCCCTGGCTGCTGGAAGCATTTTATATCAGACCAGTCAGATAAAGTATAAATACGCTACAGGTCAGTATGTAGGTGCTGCCCTGCAGTTGTTTGCTTCAGTGATGCTGTTGTTCTGGTATATTTTAAGGATATTAATGAGCAGAAGGAACTAAAATATGCTTTCTTTGTTCAAAAATCTCCTGGCGTAAGAACGTGCAGGGGATTTTTTTTATGGAAGAAATAAATGCTTTAACAGACTACTGGTTCAAGATATCATTTATTTTTAATTAATTTTGAAGTATTGTTCAGGGGAAAAGCAGGATTAAGGAAATTGAAATAAAATTTACATAAAAGGAGGGTTGGTATGCATTCAGAAACAAGAAAGCTCCATTTAATAGAAGAAGTACTTAAAATCAGTAGTGAAACCACTCTTCTGGCTCTTGAAGATTTTTTAAATAGAATGAAGAGTAAGAATAAAGCTCAATCTACAGGGAACTCATCGTTTGCTGAATTTTCTGGTATATGGTCTAAGGAAGAAGCTGATGAGATATCGCGCATTATTGAAGATACCTGTGAAACAATCAATCCTGATGACTGGAAATAAAATTTTGCTTGATACTACTGTGGTTATTGAATTATTTAAAGGCAATGCCACAGTGTTAGCTAACCTTAAAGGAACTGAATTTGTTAATATTTCTTCTATAGTGTTGGGAGAGCTACTGTTAGGAGCATACAGATCTTCAAATGCAAAAAAGCATTTGGCGCAGATAAACAGTTTTTTGCAAAAAAGTCATGTATTACCTGCAACTGCAGAGGTAGCCAGTATGTATGCTGTTATAAAATCTAATTTATTAAATAAGGGCAGACCAATACCTGAAAACGATATCTGGATTGCAGCAACAGCATTACAACAGGGCCTAACGTTACTAACAACGGATAAACATTTCGGGGAAATAGAAAATCTGGATATCAGATCATTGTAAAAAAAAGGAAAAATGCGAAAAGAAGGGTAGTCCATGTTTTATAATAGCTGTTGCCGGATCAAACGGCTACTTTCGCTCTGAAGCAGCCTTTTAATTGTAAAGTATCAGGCGCTTCATTTCGCTTGCTATTCTCCCTCTTTTATAAAAATTTAGGCTGCACTCCGTAATTACCGTACCTTTGCGCTCTTTTTAAGGAAAGATGGCTGATAATTCCTTATCAACCATTAACTTTTCAATTTTATCAACAAAGTACATGAACTTAAGAAACATAGCTATTATAGCGCACGTTGACCATGGTAAAACAACCCTGGTAGATAAAATTTTACACGCTACCAAAGTATTCCGCGAAAACCAGGAAACCGGCGAGCTGATCATGGACAGCAACGATCTGGAACGTGAGCGCGGTATCACTATTTTCAGTAAGAATGCTGCGGTTACTTATAAAGACTTTAAAATCAATGTTATTGATACACCAGGCCACGCCGATTTTGGCGGTGAAGTGGAGCGGGTATTAAAAATGGCGGATGGCGTGATCCTGTTGGTAGACGCCTTTGAAGGCCCTATGCCACAAACCCGTTTTGTATTACAGAAAGCCCTGGCGTTAGGATTGAAACCTATTGTGGTGATCAATAAAGTAGATAAGCCTAATTGTCGCCCCGATGAAGTGCATGATGCTGTTTTTGATCTTTTCTTCCACCTGGATGCAACCGAAGAGCAGCTGGATTTCCCCACTTATTATGGCTCCGGTAAAAATGGCTGGTTCAATGATTCTTTAACAGAGATTGATAATATCAATCCGCTGCTGGATGGTATCATTCAGCATGTGCCACCACCACATATCCACCATGGTACGCTCCAGATGCAGATCACATCACTGGATTATTCTTCTTTCCTTGGCCGTATAGCCATTGGTAAAGTAAGCAGGGGCGTTATAAAGGAAAATCAGCAGGTAGCTTTGGTGCAGGCCGATGGAACTATTAAGAAAACCCGTGTAAAAGAGCTCTATGTGTTTGAAGGTATGGGTAAGAAAAAAGTAAGTGAAGTTACTGCCGGTGACCTTTGCGCAGTAGTAGGTATAGAAGACTTTAATATCGGTGATACTATTGCCGATATTGAAAATCCGGAACCATTGCCGGTAATCAGCGTGGATGAGCCTACGATGAATATGATGTTTGGCATCAACAATTCTCCTTTTTATGGCAAGGACGGAAAATTTGTTACCAGCCGCCACCTCCGCGACAGGCTTTGGAAGGAAATGGAGAAAAACCTGGCTTTGCGTGTAGAAGAAAGCGAAGGCGGCGAAAGCTTTTTAGTATATGGCCGCGGTATTTTACACCTGGGTGTATTAATAGAAACCATGCGCCGTGAAGGATATGAGCTTACTGTAGGTCAGCCTCAGGTATTGGTGAAAGAGATAGATGGCAAAAAGTATGAGCCTTATGAAACGTTGGTGGTAGATGTACCTGAGGAATTTGCCAGCAAGGTAATTGACCTGGTTACCCGTCGCAAAGGTGAAATGCTGGTAATGGAAACCAAAGGGGAGATGCAGCATCTTGAATTTGACATTCCTTCACGTGGTTTAATCGGATTGCGTACACAAATGCTTACGGCTACTACCGGTGAAGCAGTAATGGCGCACCGTTTTAATGATTATCAACCCTGGAAAGGAGTTATTCCGGGAAGAAATAACGGTGTTTTGATCTCTAAAAACCAGGGCAAAACAACAGGATATTCCATTGATAAACTCCAGGATCGCGGTACTTTCTTTGTAGATCCGGGTGAAGAGGTATATACAGGGCAAATACTTGCCGAAAACATTAAACCCGGCGACCTGGTAGTGAATGCTACAGAAGAAAAGAAGCTCACCAACCACCGAGCCAGCGGCAGTGATGACGCTACCCGCATTGCTCCTAAAACTTTAATGACACTGGAAGAGTGCATGGAATATATCCAGCAGGATGAATGTATTGAGGTTACCCCTAATTTCATTCGTATGCGTAAAGTGATTTTAGACGAGATTGAAAGGAACAGGCAGGCCAAGAAAATGGCTGCCGAGGCTTAATTATTTGATTATTAATATCTAGAATTTTATTAAGAAGCCGCTTCAAAAGTAATTGAGGCGGTTTTTTTTAGCCAAGGTTTAAAAGTAGTTAACAAACCCGAAATGTATTTTAGATTGCCGCAGGTTGAAGTGGGTATCGTTTCTTTTTCCTATGGCCCATGCCAGGTTAAACAGCCCTGCTTTGGTTTCAAAGGCAATGCCAAGGCCTGCCGAGAGATAGGTATAGCTGATATTGGTGCCTCTGGCAGCGTTTTTACCCCAGCCACCATCTGTAAAGATGTTAAAATAAGAATTTTCTCCTGCCAGATAGCGGTACTCAAGAGTGCCGATACCATATTGAGAAAGGAACTGACTTTGCTCATCAAAGCCTCTCAGGAGCCGGTATCCGCCCACCTGG
>DAOLFI010000250.1:0-5549 GCA_035326385.1 Niabella sp. | reverse complement strand
CCTTGCATTAAGCGCTGAGTTTGCTGAAAACCCTAATGCGATGTTCGTGTTATGGAAAGATCATACTTCTATAAAGGAAGCCGATGAGATAAACAGGCATGCCACAAAATTTGATACCAACTATCTGCAATACGTAGGAGGTATATATTCCAGCGAATGGTTCTGGGCAAAATTGCTGCATGTGTTTCGTGAAGATGAAAAAGTGCGAAACGCAACGGCAAGTTGGGTAGAGCATTGCGACTGGATACCCTTTCTTCTTACCGGAGGAAAGAATGTAAAGGATATTAAGCGCGGAGTTTGTTCTGCGGGCCATAAAGGCATCTGGTCGGAGGTATTTGGAGGTTTTCCGCCTAATGACTTTTTTGCTTCCCTCGACCCGCTACTGGATGGCTTTACCTCAAAGTTGCCTGCTGAAACTTATACTGCGGATCAGGCAGCCGGAAATTTATCTGAAGAATGGGCAGAAAAATTGGGACTGAGTACAGATGTTGTAGTAGGTATTGGCGCTTTTGATGCGCACATGGGCGCTGTTGGCGGCCAGATAGAACCTTACTATTTAAGTAAAGTAATGGGCACTTCCACCTGCGATATGCTGGTGGTACCGGTGGAGGAGTTTGGAGATAAGCTGGTACGCGGGATCTGCGGACAGGTGCATGGCTCTGTGATTCCCGGAATGATTGGTTTGGAAGCCGGACAAAGCGCTTTTGGAGATATTTATGCATGGTTTAAGAATTTAATTTCCTGGCCATTGCAGTTTTTAGATGATGCTGATTTGCAAAAAGCCATTGGAGCGAAGATCATAAAAGAGCTTTCTGAAGCTGCTGCTAAACTTCCCCTGCACGAGGGAGATGAGCTGGCAATAGATTGGCTTAATGGCCGCCGTACACCCGATGCCAGCCAGTTAATGAAAGGCGCCATTATGGGGCTGAACCTGGGAAGCGATGCCCCGGCTATTTTTAAGGCTTTGGTAGAAGCCAGTTGCTTTGGCGCTCGGGCAATAGTTGACAGGTTTATCAGTGAAGGGGTGCCGGTAAAAGGATTGATAGGGGTAGGAGGAGTAGCTAAAAAATCACCATACATAATGCAGGTGATGGCTGATATAATGAACATGCCTATCAAGATCCATAAATCTGAGCAAACCTGTGCTGCAGGCGCTGCCATGTTTGCCGCAACTATAGCTGGTTTATACCCCAATGTCAATGAAGCTATGAAGACAATGGGTCAGGGTTTTGATGCTGAATACCATCCTATCCCCGAAAACGTTGCCTATTACGCAAAACGTATGAAGCAATATGAAGCATTTGGAAAATTTATAGAGGAAAATACCAAAGGTTAAAAGTGTAAAGCCTGATGCTTAATGCTTTTAGCTTTATGCTCTCAGCAAAACATACTATATGAACTACAAATACATCCGCGAAGCTGCCTACGAGGCCAATATGCAATTGCCAGAGCTGGGGCTTGTGCTGTTTACTTTTGGAAACGTAAGCGAAGCAGACAGGAGTCAGGGATTGTTTGCTATCAAGCCAAGCGGCGTGGCTTATGATAATCTTTCACCTGAAAAGATGGTGATTGTGGACTTTGATGGCAACACAGTGGAAGGAACATTAAATCCCTCTTCCGATACCAAAACCCATGCAGTATTGTACAGGCACTGGGAGAATCTTGGGGGAATTGTGCATACGCACTCCACCTATGCTACCGCATGGGCACAGTCGCAAAGAGATATCCCTATTTTCGGAACTACGCATGCAGATTATAATACAGTTGATATTCCGTGTGCACCGCCCATGAGCGATGAAATGATCAAAGGAAATTATGAATACGAAACAGGTTTCCAGATCATGAACTGCTTTAATGATAAGGGGCTTGATTATAAAGAGGTGGAAATGGTTCTGGTAGGCAACCACGCGCCTTTTACCTGGGGAAAGAATGCCGCAAAAGCGGTGCATAACAGCGCTGTGCTGGAGCAGGTAGCAAAAATGGCTTTGCTGACAGAGCAGATCAATCCCCAAGCGCCAAGATTGAAGGATGCTTTGATTAATAAACATTATGAGCGTAAACACGGCCCGGACAGTTATTACGGGCAGTCGGGAATATAGCTGGCGGAGGGCAGCTGATAGCGGCACCACTGTCATCTGTCAACTTTCAATTGTCATCTTAAATAGTTGATAACAAAATAAAAAAACTCAATGATAGATCTTAAAAAACTGGAGGTTTGGTTCGCTACCGGTAGCCAGAACCTTTACGGAGAGCAAACGCTTATTGAAGTGGATCAGCATTCCAGAGAGATTGCTGCCTATATTAACGATCATGCCGATATTCCTGTAATAGTTGTGTACAAAGGAACGCTGAAGTCTACCGAAGAAATTTATGCGTTCTGCTCTGAAGCCAATCACAGTAAAGATTGTATTGGTGTAATTACCTGGATGCACACTTTTTCTCCGGCCAAAATGTGGATCAATGGGTTGAAAATTTTACATAAGCCTCTATTGCATTTCCATACACAATACAACAGGGATATTCCTTGGGGATCTATTGATATGGACTTTATGAACACGAACCAGTCGGCACATGGCGACAGGGAATTTGGTTTTATGGTAAGCCGTATGCGTAAACGCCGCAAAGTGGTAGTGGGCCATTGGAAAGACGATAATGCTATAGCGCGTATTGCCGTGTGGGCAAGAGCTGCCTCCGGATGGCACGACTGGCAGGGTGCGAGGTTTGTTCGATTTGGAGATAATATGCGCTATGTGGCTGTAACTGACGGTGATAAAGTAGAAGCTGAACTACGCTTTGGGTACAGCGTTAATACGCATGGAATTGGAGACCTTGTAAAAGTGATCAATGAGGTAACAGACGCCGAAACAGAAGCACTGCTGAAAGAATATTTTGAAACTTATGAAATAATGGAAAGCCTGTACCAGCGCGGGCCTCAATATCAGTCGTTATTAGATGCTGCAAAGATTGAGCTGGGGTTAAAGCATTTCCTTGAGGATGGTAACTTTAAAGGCTACAGTGATACGTTTGAAGACCTTTATGGTATGAAACAGTTACCTGGTATCGGTTCTCAACGTATGATGGCAGCCGGTTATGGTTTTGCCGGCGAAGGCGACTGGAAAACCGCTGCTTTGGTTCGTGCCATGAAAGTGATGGGTGCGGGATTGCCGGGTGGTAACAGCTTCATGGAAGATTATACCTATCATTTTGATCCCAATAACGCCCTGGTATTAGGTTCTCACATGCTGGAGATCTGCCCGAGCATTGCCGGCGGTAAAGCAAAAGTAGAAGTACACCCGCTGGGTATTGGCGGTAAAGAAGATCCTGTAAGGCTGGTGTTTAATGCTCCGGGTGGTGCTGCCTTAAATGCTTCAATTATGGATATGGGCAATCGTTTCCGTTTATTGGTAAACGAGGTGGAAGCTTTAGAGCCTCAGGATGATTTGCCAAAATTGCCTGTTGCACGCGTACTTTGGAGGCCTTATCCTGATATGAATACCGGCTGTGCCGCCTGGATTTTAGCTGGTGGCGCCCATCATACCGGTTATTCTCAAAACCTGACAGCTGAGCACCTGGAAGATTTTGCTGATATGGCAGGTATAGAATTCACGTTGATTGGTAAAAACACAGATCTGTACCATTTTAAGAATGAATTGCGCTGGAGTGATGTGTATTATCAATTGAATAAATCTTAAAATAAATTGAGTTTTACGATTTATTTATTAGCTATATTAGCAAACATTTTATAAAAAATTTAATGCTGTCATTATGAGTAATAACTTGGGTACACTGGACTATATTGTCTTTTTCGTGTATTTTATACTTGTTGCATCTTATGGTTACTGGGTTTATATGCGTAAGAAAAAGGCAACTGTTTCAGCTTCGCATGATTATTTTCTGGCAGAAGGATCTTTGACATGGTGGGCCATTGGAGCATCGCTGATTGCATCAAATATTTCCGCTGAGCAATTTATTGGTATGAGCGGGGAAGGCTTTTTTGTGGGAATAGCTGTGGCTGCTTATGAATGGATTGCCGCCATTGCACTGATCATTATTGCGGTATGGTTTATCCCGATCTATTTAAAGAATAAGATCTACACCATGCCCCAGTTCCTGGAAACGAGGTATAATAAGTCAGTGTCCCTCATTATGGCGGTATTCTGGCTGTTTTTATATGTTATAGTAAACCTTACGTCTATACTTTATCTGGGTGCTCTGGCAATAGATACATTATTAGGCGGAGGTTATCTGCATATCATAATGATTGTGCTGCTGGTGATGGCATTGCTGATTGGTTTGGGCGGCATGAAGGTAATTGGTTATACAGATGTTATCCAGGTGGCGGTACTTATTATTGGTGGATTTGCAACCGTGTATATGGCGTTGCAAATTGTGGACCAGCGTATCAACGGTGTGGCTGTAGGAAGCGCTATTGCCGGTTTTAAAACGTTAATGACTGAAGCTCCTGGACATTTTAACCTGATGCTGGAAAAGCCAACGGTTACTACCACTACCTTAAGTATGCCTGAGAACCTTGATGTGCAGAAGTATGTGGTCTTACCTGGTCTTGCCATGTATTTCGCAGGTCAGTGGATTGTAAATCTGAACTACTGGGGCTGTAACCAGTATATTACACAACGTGCCCTGGGCGCTGACCTCAGAACAGCCCGTACCGGTATCTTATTCGCAGGATTTTTGAAGCTGTTTATGCCCATTATTGTAATGCTTCCCGGTATTGCTGCTTATGTATTATATACCAAAGGGCAGCTGCCTGGTTTTAACGGTGTTAAAGATGGTGCCTATTCGGCCATACTGGGCTTTTTACCGGTAGGTCTTAAGGGTTTGGCTGTTGCTGCTCTTACAGCAGCTATTGTTGCCTCTTTAGCCGGAAAGGTAAACAGTATTTCCACTATTTATACGCTTGATATTTTCAAAAAGTACCTGAAAAAAGATGCTACTGAAATCCAGATGGTAAGAACCGGCAGATGGGCTATTATTATTTCGATGTTGATTGCCCTGGCCTTTACCTGGACCGATGCTTTAGGTATTGGCGGTGAAGGGGGCTTTACTTTTATTCAGAAATATACAGGATTTATCAGCCCCGGCGTATTTGCCATGTTCCTGTTAGGTATGTTCTGGAAGCGGACAACTGGTACGGCAGCTCTTGTTGGTGTGATACTTGGTTTCCTGCTGGCTATATTTTTTAACGGGTATGCGGTTGATCTGTTTGGTAAAGAAACATGGATGTACACAGCATTTACCTATGAAAAAATGGAAAAAGGCGTGGTGCATACCATTACTGAAATACCCTTCCTCATTAATATGGGCTGGTCATTTGTAATTACGGTTGCTGTTATGGTTGCTATTAGCCTTGCAGGACCTAAAGTGAATCCTAAAGCATTTGCAATAGACAGCAAGATGTTTAAGGTTGATCCAAGAACAATGATCTTAATTGTTATTACCTTATTGCTGCTCACTGCCATTTATGTAAGGTTCTGGTAGCGGGGGCTTATTTTACTGTTTACCGGCCGGAAATTGCTTCTGGCCGGTAT
>DAOLFI010000249.1:0-5564 GCA_035326385.1 Niabella sp. | reverse complement strand
GCTAACTGCTTGATTGTCTATATTTCGTCAGGCTCAATATGACAATCAAGGAACCTTTTTAGTTAGCCCCAGTATTACTTTATTGCCTGCGGCAATAGCTTATAAAAGACAAAACATCCTGCAAACAGGTTGCACTTCCTCCAATTGCCTTTTCAACTTTGGCCGGTTAAAAACCCTTGTTCAATACAGAGTAACTATCGATAATTTTTTCCAGCGGATCTTCAGTATCGGACGACATTTCCATCATAGCATATTTCAAACCAGCTTTTCCCTTCTCTGAAAAAATGGATTTAAAGGGTACCATTCCTTCACCTATTGTGGTTGACTTTTTGCTTGTTGCATCAATATCCCTTAAATGCCATAGCGGAAAACGCCCGGGGTATTTTTTAAAATATTCCTGTGGCGAGTGGCCGGCATAAACCATCCATCCCAGGTCTGCCTGGAAATTTACCAGTTCAGGGTCTGTTTTTTCCAGCAGCACATCAAAAGGCAATATACCATTGACAGCATCAAATTCATGGGCGTGATTATGGTAAGCTAATTGCAGCCCGTACATTTTAGCCGTTTCGCCCATATGATTCAATGTGTCAGCTGCCTGTTTATAATAATCCGTATTTTGGATAACCTCGTTCTGAAAAAAAGATCTGACAATATACTTCATGCCCATTTGTACAGCCGCTTCGCAAACAGCATGAGTGGCTTCCACACTAAAATGAAAGTGCCCGCTAATGATCTCTAATCCATGAGCACCTGCCATCCGTTTCAGTTCTAAGGGCAGAAATCCCTGCATGGTTTTTTCAGCAATATTAAACCCTGCAGGTTCAATAAAAGTATAGCCCGCAGCTGCCAGCTTGCTGAAAACAGCTTCGGCATTGTCCTGTAATTGATTTCTTACAGACCACACCTGGACACCTAAAGGGACTTGCATGAACAATTTGTGAGGGAAGCAAAATTAAGAACCGTCATCTGTCAACAGTTATCTATTTACACAGTGGGTTTCATCTGAGCAATCACCTGCTCCAGCTCTTTTATCCGCTTTTCAAGCTCGGGCAGCTTACGGTTAAGGGCCTGGCTGCGCAGGGCCGAAGTGTAATCGTGCGCAGGAGAACCGGTAACGGCTTTACCGGGCTCAAGATCTTTACTCACCCCGCTCTGTGCATTAATTTTAGCACCATCGCCAATATGCAGATGCCCTACAATACCTGCCTGGCCACCAATCATCACACCATTTCCCACTTTAGTGCTGCCGCTGATACCTGCCTGCGCGGCTACTACTGTACTATAACCTATTTCCACATTGTGCGCGATCTGGATCAGGTTATCCAGCTTGGCCCCCTTCTTAATAACAGTAGAACCAATAGTAGCCCGGTCTATTGTGCTGTTAGCCCCTATCTCTACATCATCTTCAATTACCACATTCCCGATCTGCGGCACTTTAGAAAAGCTGCCATCCGCCTGTGGCGCAAAACCAAACCCATCACTGCCAATGACAGTACCTGCATGTATGGTTACGTTATTACCCACCTGGCAGCTGTGCAAAATTTTCACACCAGGGTGCAGTGTTGTATTTTTTCCAACTACCACATGATCCCCTAAAAAAACGCCTGGGTAAATTTTTGATCCCTCCCCAACCTTTACGTTCTCACCCAGGTAAGCAAAAGCCCCGATAAAAACATCATCGGCATAAGAAGCCGAGGCAGATATGTAAACCGGCTGCTGGATGCCTTTCAATTGTTGTTGCTTAAACTCCTGGTATTTTCCCAATAAAGTAGCAAAGGCGCTGTAGGCATCTTTTACCCTGATTAATGCAGGGTTTACAGCCTGCCTCAGCTCGAGCGACTCATTAACAATTATAATAGTAGCTTTAGTAGTGTATAGATATTCTTCGTACTTGGGGTTAGCCAAAAAGCTCAGCTGTCCCTCCCCTGCTTCTTCAATTTTACCAAATGACCCTACGGTAGCACTAGGATCACCCTCTACCGTACCATTAATTAGCAACGCGATTTGAGAAGCAGAAAAAAGCATTTTCAGATATTTAAAATTTTATTTATTAAGCTGTTACAGTTTTAAATCGAAGGTAGACAAGTATAAAAATATTAAAAGTTAAACTTTAAAATCAAACTCTTATCCCGCAAAAATAATATTTTTTAACAGGCTCGCTCAGTTCCAGGTTAATAATTGCATTGTCCACCTGTGAAATATCTTTTAAGGTGCCGTCCTTATACAATATGTTGATGCTTTCATTGTTCCTGTTATAGAGCAGGTTGGAGGCTGCTCCTCCAAATGCAAAATAGGAGGCATCTTCCAGGTCAATACCTTCGGAAGCCGCAATTCCAGCTTTTTTCTGCTCCTGGAAGCTGGCGGGTATAGGCACTGACTGCAGTTTGATGTGCATGATCTTACGATAGATGATCGCTTTGCATAAAACAGACAGAATCTTATCAGGGTGATGGCACCAGTTTTTAACTGTAGCCATTACATCATGATCGTCCATATGGCAAAAATCATCCAATAAAAGCTCCATCGAAAGCCCTGTTTGGGGTTCCTGCAAAAACTTGTTGAGCGACAGGGTCGCCGCCGGCGTGTCAATCCCAAGGGCAATCAGCTCTTTAGCCCGGCGTATGGTCCTGATCAGCATTTTTTCCGCAGCTACAACGGTCTTGTGGAGGTACACCTGCCAGTACATCAGTCTGCGGCTGAGTAAAAATTTCTCAATGGAATAGATCGCTTTTTCTTCCACCACCAGGTTACCCTCTTTTACTGCAAGCATTTTTATAATACGATCGTAACCGATCACTCCCTCTGCCACGCCTGTAAAAAAGCTGTCACGATTCAGATAATCCATCCTGTCCACATCTAATTGCCCTGAAACCAGCTGGTGCAAAAACTTTTTGGGATGCTTATCCGTAAAAATATCAATGGCTATTTGTAATTGCCCTTTAAACTCCTGGTTCATGCGGTGCATGATCATCAGCGATATGCTTTCATGATGCGCATCCTTTATCAGCTCATGCTCCAGCGCATGCGAAAAAGGGCCATGCCCTACATCGTGTAACAAGATAGCCAGCTTAGCACCCAATGCTTCTTCATCTGTAATAGCCGTCCCTTTGCTTTTCAGCTCGGTAAGCGCCATGCACATAAGATGATAGGCACCTAAAGAATGATGGAGGCGGCTATGCACTGCACCCGGATACACCAGGTGCGCAAAGGCCATCTGGTGAATATTACGTAACCTTTGGTAGTAAGGATGAGAAACGATCTGTAACAACAAAGGGTGATCTATAGTGATAAATCCATAAACAGGATCATTAATAATTTTGCGTGCCTGGGGCATAATGATACTAAAATACACAAAGTTAGCATGCAGCTGTATATTTTGAACATTCCCCATAATATTAACATCAGCAAAGCATACTTTTTTCAAATGTTTATATTTGCTTATCAATTATTAAGATGATCAAATACACTCAGAATACATTAGATAAACTTGAAGCTATCCCCGAGCAGTGTGGCTATATTTTACGATATGAGCGCGGTAATTTTCAAAGCGGTTATTGTATTTTAGACAATAAGAAAGTAGTGGTGCTGAATAAGTTCTTACAAACCGAAGGGCGTATAAATGCTTTGCTTGAGATTATACCACAACTGGATATAGACCCGGGAACCCTGGACGACAATGCCCGCAGGCTCTATACCGAAGTAATGGAAAGACCTGATGAAGAGAATGAGCCAGAAGCCCCCTGATAATGTGAAAACATTATTAATTACTAATTATTAATTTTAATAACTAACCCTCCTTGTCCTATCCGTCTTTACAAATAACCTTTCTGGGTACCGGCACCAGCTCAGGTGTACCAATGGTGGGCTGCCATTGCGAAGTATGTACTTCTCATGATAGTAAAGACAAGAGGCTCAGGTCCAGCATTCTCATACAATCGCCCCGTACCAGTATTGTAATAGATACAGGGCCCGATTTCAGACAGCAAATGCTTACCCATAAGGTTGATAAGCTGGATGCTGTACTTTTAACCCACTCTCATAAAGATCATATCGCCGGCCTGGACGATGTAAGGGCCTATAATTATTTTCAGCAAAAACCTATGGACGTTTTTGCCTCTGAAGCCACCCTGAAAAGAGTAAAAACAGAATTTGATTACGCCTTTGCTGATGTAAAATATGTAGGCGTGCCTTCTGTAAACCTGCATACAATAAATGACTGTGACCCTTTTGACGTTAACGATATGGTAGTAATTCCTGTTCCTGTATGGCACCTGTATATGCCTGTACTGGGATTCAGGACAGGAAATTTCACCTATATTACAGATGCAAACAGGATAGAACCCGCATCGAAAGAAAAAATAAAAGGATCAGAAATACTGGTGCTGAATGCGCTGAGAAAAGAGAAACATATATCTCATTTTACATTGCAGGAAGCCCTGGCACTTGCGGATGAGCTGCAGATACCACAGGTTTATTTCATCCACCTGTCGCACCAAATGGGTCTGCACCATATTATTACCAAAGAGCTGCCAGAAGGCCGATATTTAGCTTATGATGGTTTAAAACTACAAATTTCCTAACATTTGTTAGCTTAATTAAAATAGATTTCCTATATTTACACCAAGCCTCTTAGCTTGTCGTCATAGTAGGATAAAGTTTTGCCGTCATGTACTATAACATGACGGTTTTTTTGTATCACGCGCTCTTTCTAAATTATTAATTATGAAGCCCTTTTTTACGCTATACGCCATGCTTGTTACCCTAGTATGCTATTCCCAACCTATCGTTGGTGACTGGAAGGGCGATCTGGATATACAGGGAATGAAATTGCCACTGGTGCTTCACATCACCCCGGCAGGTGATTCTTTTACCGCTACAATGGATAGTCCGGCCCAAGGAGCAAAAGGAATTAAAGCAGATACCACTGAATGGATCAACGGGCAATTCAGCCTGGTTATAAATAACATCCGGCTGCGTTATGTGGGAAAGTTAGTTGGTGCAGACAGCATCGCCGGTACTTTTACGCAAATGAATACTTCTCTGCCGCTAGGCCTGGCCCGCATTAAGGACAGTGCTTTTGTATATAACCGTCCCCAAACACCTCGTCCTAAATTCAATTATAAAGGGGAAGATGTTACTATTAAGAACGAAGAACAAGGTAACCTGCTGGCCGGCACATTGACCACTCCCTATCATAAAAGCAATTTCCCGGTTGTGGTAATGATTACAGGCAGCGGGGCGCAGGACCGTGATGAAACATTATTTGAGCACAAACCTTTTTTGGTGATCGCTGATCATCTCACAAATAACGGAATAGGCGTTTTAAGAATGGATGACAGGGGTGTGGGTGGTTCTGAAAAAGGAAAAGAAAATGCCACTTCCGCCGATTTTGCAACAGACATTAGCAGTGCAGTGAATTTTTTAGTGAAAAAAGGATATAAAAAAATAGGTTTGGTGGGGCACAGTGAGGGCGGCATGATTGCGCCAATGGTTGCAGTACAAAATAAAAATGTAAAATTTATAGTAACCATGGCCGGGCCCGGCATACCTGTTGATTCGCTTAT
>DAOLFI010000248.1:0-5572 GCA_035326385.1 Niabella sp. | reverse complement strand
GAAATGCCCAACTTTGTGGGAATAAAAGATACCGTAGATACTTTATCTCACACCCGGGCCATTATCCGGGAAGTGAAAGCCATAAGACCAGACTTCCAGGTACTTTCCGGCTTTGATGAGTATTGTATACCCAATTTGCTCTCGGGAGGATCAGGTGTTATCTCGGGGCTTAATAATATTGTTCCCCAACTGTTTGTACAGGCTATAGACGCTCTCAATGACGGCCATTTGGAAAAAGTAGCTGAAATACAGCAACTTATTGGTAAATATTCGTCTATTTACACAATAGGAGAAGATTTTGTTACCACCATCAAAACAGTTGTATCGCGCAAATTCGGGTATATGACTCCGGCTTCAAGGAGTAATGGAGCGGCTTTAAGCAGGCAGGCCTGTATGGAAACAGATGCACTGTTTGGTACACAATATGAGTTCAACAATGCTATTATTCCTACGGTAGTGTAATAATATACCCCTATAAAAAAGAAGAGAGCTACCATACAGCATTTAATACCGTTTTACTTAACGTTTCAGTGTAGTTGCGGGTGATAATTTATCTGCCGCAGGCATGACTCCCGCAACAGCGACCGCCAATGTTGGTGTTATCACCAACATCTTAAATAAACAATATTGGCACACCATAACTAATGAATAAAAAATTTTTTTGTTGATTTAAATCATCGCTCTATTTTTGCAGCCCGATGACAATAAAGAAACATACAAAGATTAAGAAACATCCTTAGCGGAAGGTTGTGGTTTTTGTGTGCAGACATAAAATTTTTTAAACAGGCCTTCCGTACAAACGGAAGGTTTTTTTTAACCTCACCCCATCCGCCTTTAGCAGAGAGAAGGGGCAAAAAAATAAAAATGATGAAAGTTGCAGTTGTGGGCGCTACCGGCCTTGTAGGCACCAAAATGTTACAGGTACTGGCCGAAAGAAATTTTCCTGTTACGGAGCTTATCCCCGTAGCATCTGAAAGAAGTGTGGGAAAGGAAGTAGAGTTTAAAGGTAAAAAATATAAAGTGGTAAGCATGACCGATGCTATTGCTGCAAAACCGGCTGTGGCTTTATTTTCGGCAGGAGGCAGTACGTCTACAGAGTGGGCGCCTCAGTTTGCTGCTGCAGGAATTACAGTAGTAGATAACTCTTCTGCCTGGAGAATGGACCCGGCCAAACCTTTGGTAGTACCGGAGATTAACGCAGATGTTTTAACTACCAACGATAAAATTATAGCCAATCCTAATTGCTCTACCATACAAATGGTAGTAGCGCTGGCTCCTTTGCACAAACAGTATATAATAAAAAGAGTAGTGGTTTCTACTTATCAAAGTGTAACGGGGACCGGTGTAAAAGCCGTTGACCAGTTAATGGGAGAAAGGACTAAATCGGTAGAAGGAAAAGAAGCTGAATATCCTATGGCTTATAAATACCCTATCGACCTGAATGTGATTCCCCAGATTGATGTATTTACCGATAACGGCTACACCAAAGAAGAAATGAAAATGGTGAATGAAACCAAAAAGATCATGAGGGATGATAACATTAAAGTTACGGCTACCACAGTGCGCATACCCGTAATGGGCGGCCACAGTGAAAGCGTGAATATTGAATTTGAAAATGAGTTTGACTTGGCAGAAGTCAGGAACCTGCTGGAAAGCTCACCAGGAGTAATAGTGGTGGATGACCTGGCCAGCCAGCAATATCCCATGCCAATGGATGCGCATGAAAAAGATGAAGTATTTGTGGGGCGCATCCGCAGAGATGAAACACAGCCAAAAACCTTAAATATGTGGGTGGTAAGCGATAACCTGCGCAAGGGCGCCGCTACCAATGCGGTGCAGATTGCAGAATATCTTGTGGCTAATAATCTCGTATAACCTATTATTCAATACGTAAATAATATAAAAATATCCGCCTTCCCGGCGGATATTTTTGTTACAATACATGCTAAAAGCACGCCCGACAACTGCCTGAAAAAAATCGTAAATTGCATATATGGATAACATATTGAACGAACCCGAGCCAGCCTATCAAAAAGCTTTTTACACCGTAGCAGAATACCTCGAGATGGAGAAAGCATCGGTTACAAAGCACGAATTTTTCCGGGGAGAAATTTTTGCTATGACAGGCGCAGGCGCAAGGCATAATATTATTTTCAAAAACATATTTGGACAATTATATATTGGCCTTCAGGGTAACCCCTGCCAGCCTTATGGCAGCGATATGCGTATCCATATTCCTGAAAACACCTTATTTACCTACCCCGATATTTCGGTCATCTGCGGTGATATCACTCCATCGCAGGAAGATGAAGATACTGCTATACTGCCTGCTGTGCTCATTGAAATTTTATCTCCGTCAACAAAAAACTATGACCGCGGGGGAAAATTTAAGCTGTACAGGGACATCCCTTCTCTAAAAGAGTATATCCTGGTTGATTCCGAATCGGTAAACATAGAAATATTCAGATTAAATGCCCGCGGGAATTGGGAACTGGAAGAATACAAAACTCTGGAAGATGCTTTAAGCATTAAAGTTATTGATGTCTCCATTTACCTCCGGGATATTTACAAAGGTACAGGGCTGCCTGCTTAAAAACTAAGCTCCAGGCTTTGAGATCCTCCACGGTTAGGCTTCTTCCCCAAATGCTCATAAGCCTTATGCGTAACCTCCCTGCCACGCGGGGTACGCTGTAAAAAGCCTTCCTGTATTAAAAACGGTTCGTACACTTCCTCCAATGTACCGGCTTCTTCGCCAACGGCAGTGGCAATAGTAGTAATGCCTACCGGCCCCCCTTTAAATTTTTCAATAATAGCAAGGAGGATGCGGTTGTCCATGTCATCCAGCCCGTATTCATCCACGTTCAATGCTTTCAGGGCGTGCTGGGTTATGCCCAGGTCAATTTCACCATCATTTAATACCTGTGCAAAGTCTCTTACACGGCGCAGGAGGCCATTGGCAATGCGTGGCGTAGCACGACTACGTTTGGCGATCTCTTTTGCAGCGTCAACTGATATGGCAACTTCCAGGATACGGGCAGCCCGCAATACAATCTTCTGCAATGTTTCTGCAGAATAATATTCCAGGCGCGATTTAATAGCGAACCTCGAAAGCAAAGGAGCGGTAAGCAAACCGCTTCTTGTGGTAGCACCGATTAATGTAAAGGGATTTAATGATAGCTGGATGCTGCGCGCATTGGGGCCGCTGTCTATTAATATATCCAGCCTGTAATCTTCCATTGCTGCGTACAGGTACTCTTCCACAACCGTACTTAACCGGTGTATTTCATCAATGAACAATACATCATTTGGTTCCAGTGATGTAAGCAGGCCTGCCAGGTCACCGGGTTTTTCAATCACAGGGCCGCTGGTTTCTTTTATGTTAACGCCCAGTTCATTGGCTACAATGCGCGACAGGGTGGTCTTGCCCAGGCCGGGAGGGCCATGAAAAAGTACGTGATCCAATGCTTCACCACGGATTTTAGCGGCTTTAATAAAGATGGTAAGATTTTCGATCAGCTGCGGTTGTCCTGCAAATTCCTTTATCTGCCCCGGACGGATGGTATTCTCAAACTCACGTTCCGCAGCATTCAGGCCCTGCTTCTCTTTATTCAAATTTGGGTTGCTCATTATTATTACCAAAGATAACTATTGAATCTGTATCCCTGCCTTTCTCCTGATTCGTAAATCGTACGCAAATAAAAAAACCGCCTCATGAGACGGTTTTTGAGTAAGCATTATTGTAATTCATTTTACAGCAACCTTTAAATCAACCCTCCTGTTCTGTGCCTGGCACTCAGGCGTATCATTAGCAGCACAAACCGGGAATTCAGGTCCGTAACCCTCTGCTTCAACCACCTGCTTTTCCGGGGCACCTGCCTTCACTAATTCGCCGGCTACCGCTTTGGCCCTCTCAAGCGATACTTTTTTATTCACAGCAGCATCTCCTGTATTATCAGTATATCCGCCTAATTTAATTGCAGCATTGGGGAAATTTTTAAGAATAGCTGCAATGTTTTTTACCTGTGCAGCAGACGATGCGGTAAGTACAGATTTGCCGGTTTCAAAATACACCCGGTCCAGTACCACCCAGTTGGCAGATTTATTAACGGTATCCACGGTAAATGCCGCATCGCTCAGCATATTGTAGAGTCTGGCTTCTGTACTGTTCTCACCTACTAATAAAGTAGTGCCATCTGCCAGCTTAATTTCTTTATCTGAGCCAACATTGTAAATATAATTACCTGTAGCAGTATCAAGCGTACCGGAAGCAGTAACTGCTTCTAATGTAGCGCTGTTTGTATCCACAGGAGCTGTGGCCGTAGTATCAGCACCAGTGGTGCCTTCTCCTTTATTACAGCCTTTACCCATTACCCACCAAAGCAAAAATGCCAGGGCCGCCAGTAATAATAAGGGCAACAGCCACTTCATACCGCCACCTGCTTTTTCTGCCTGCCCTTCAGTATAATTATAGGCCGAAGCCGCGGTAGTCTTTACATCTTCTACTGTTTCCCTTGCCGCGCTGCCGATGGAACCAAGGCCTAATGAAGCCGCAACAGAACTCAAACCTGATGGGAGCGCGCTTAGCACACTGCTTCTTTGAGAGGACAGAAAACCTGAAAACCCGCTTGCCGTTAAATTATCATCCTGTGCCTTTTTACCAAGCAGTGCCATAATCAGTGGAGTTACCATGCTGATCAGCGAGCTGGAAGACGAAGACTTAATACCTGCAAAGTTTGAAATAGTATCAATAATAGAGTTGGACTGTCCGCCAAAAAGACTATTAAACCACCCGGTACCTTTGGACAACAGATCAGCATTACCAAATAAAGAGCTTAGGTTGCCCAATAAACCCGAATTGTTAGCTTCTTTAGCAGCATCCAGCAACTGCTGAGCATTGGCTTCTGACCCGGTACCCTTAGCCACAACACCTCCCAGTATGGAAGGTATTAAACCAGAAACGGCTTTAGAAATACCACCTTCATTTTCGCCAAGAAATGCACCGGCTTTGGAGATCAGATCCTGCGAAATGTAATTTTTTACAAGATCTACAATGTTGATTGACATGGTTTGATTTTTTAATTGTTAAAATTGATTTTGAGCAGCACAGTTAAGGTTAATCAAAAAATGTTCCTAATATTTGCAGACAAAAATAAGCACCGTTCCCTCTGCGGCGAAGGAACGTCATTGTTAAACAGAAAACCTTGTTTGTACTTTTTACCAGGCGGCACAGTGCTCTTACACCACTATATTTACCATTTTATTCTTTACGTAGATGATTTTTTTCGGTGTTTTGTCCTCTACCCATTTTTGAATAACCTCATTAGCAAGCACTATTTTTTCTACTTCTTCCTGTGCGGCGCTTAAGGAAATGTTCATGGTGGTGCGCAACTTACCATTTACCGAGATGGGATATTCCTTACTGGTTTCAACCAGGTATTTTTCTTCCAGCCCGGGATAAGATGCATCCAGCACAGAAGTGGTATTTCCCAAAGCATGCCACAATTCCTCGGCTATATACGGCGCATAAGGTGCTAACATAGCCAGCAGGGGCTGTAACACTTCTTTTTTATGG
>DAOLFI010000247.1:0-5586 GCA_035326385.1 Niabella sp. | reverse complement strand
CCTCAATACTTACCAGAACTCGCTGCCCGAGCTGTTTAAGTATGTAAAAGACAGGGTATTTTATTCAAAAACCAAATATGTGCTTCATCAAACCTGGGCTTATGCGCAAAATTCTACGCATGAAGGATTTACCAACTATGGTAGAAATCAAAATACCATGTATAATGCCATTGTGGATGCGGTGGACAAGGCTTCTAAGCTGGTACCTATAGATTTGATTGTTCCTTCCGGTACTGCCATTCAAAATGGCAGAACGAGCTTTTGGGGGGATAATTTCTGCCGCGATGGCTATCACCTGAACCTGAACATCGGAAGATACCTGGCCGCCTGCACCTGGTATGAAGCCATCTTCAAGAAAAGCGCAATTGGTAATACCTACGATCCGAATAACTTTTCATTTTCGCAGCATGAGCGGGCGCTTGCACAGGATGCAGCTCATAAAGCGATATTGAATCCTAATTCTTTTACAGAACTTACTGATTATAAACAAGCTCCGAATACCGATTTCACCGTTCCGGTGCTTGTAAACATAGCAGAAACAGTTCCGGTATGGGGATGGAATGGCCTCACAAGCCCGGCTGCAAATACCACGATCCCCTTCTTGAAAAATATAGCCGGTCTCACAACACCAATAACCTTTATGCTTACGGAAGGGTTTAACAACATTAATCAGGACGGAGAAAAAGTAACGAACACCATCTTACAGATGCCTCCTGCTGTTTCAGGAAGCTCTTATTTTGGTAACCCCAAGGCAGATTTTGGCGGAGTCCGGGTGATGAAAAGTGTGATCCGTTTATCAGGGCTTGATCGCTCGATTTCGTATAAGCTATGCTTTTTCGGATCAAGAGGAGGTACACCGGAAGGCAGGCAGACAAAATTCACTGTTGCCGGGCAAAACTCCCAAACGGTCAACCTAATGACAGGTTCGAATAAAGACAGGCTTGCCTGTGTTGAAAATATTATACCCGATACGAATGGAAATATAATTATAACGGTAACGGCAGGCGATATGAATGATAATGCTACCGGCTTTTATTATTTAAATGCAATGGGGATACAACAGCAATAGAAGCAGGCTGTTTTGAAACCGTGTTTGTGTGCTGTCCAACGAATAGTTTTAGAGTAGGTAACAATATTAAAATATAAAGTTATTTACAATTATGAAAAGAGGTTTTTTGCTGCAAGATGCTGCTTGTAGTTCTATCAGGCAACGTACAGAAAACAGTGGATTGTTAAACAAAGCAGCAGCCTATAATTGGCTCAGCTATATTTTGACCTGTAATATTTCAAAAGAAAGTATCTTAGAGCGCCAAATGAGGCTGGCTTCCATTATGAAAGAGAAAAAGCTATTAACCTGTATTTTGGGGTGTTGGTAATACAGATTAGCAGCAATAGCTGAAAGGTAACACGAAGATATATGACAAAAAGAGTGTCCATAAAAGATATTGCAGAAAAAGTAGGTGTTTCCACAGCACTGGTCTCCTATGTATTAAATGGTAAGGAAAGGGAGGCACGCGTTGGGGAAGAAATTGCCAAAAAAGTAAGAAAAGTAGCCGCTGATATGAACTATCAGCCTAACCTGATAGCCAGGGGACTGAAGTTTGGCCGGACCAAAACCTTAGGGCTGATTGTTGCTGATATCTCTAACCCGTTTTTTGCAATGCTGGCCCGTAATATTGAGCTCGAAGCGCAAAAAAACGGTTATACAGTATTATTTGGCAGCAGTGATGAACAGTTAGATAAATCTCAGAACCTGATCAATACATTTTTGAACCGGCAGGTAGATGGCCTCATAATAACGCCGGTTGCAGGTTCCCAGTCGCAGATTGAAGAGTTAAAAACAAAGAATGTTCCGTTTGTTTTAATGGACAGGGGATTTAAGGATGTTGAAACCAATGTAGTGATTACAGATAATCACGATGCCATGTACAGCGCAGTAAAGTTGCTCACAAAAAACGGGTACAGGAAAATAGGCATCATTGCGTATGATACACCGCTTACGCACATGCAGGATCGTATTCAGGGATATAAAGATGCGCTTAAAGATGCAGGCATCCGCTTTCAGTCCAAGTGGTTGGTCAAAGTGCCATTCCAGGATTATAAGAAGCATGTAGCTACAACAATCGCACAGCTGCTGGATGCTACATCAAATGCAGTAGATGCACTTGTTTTTGCCACCAACAGCATTTCTGTACAGGCACTGAAAGCAATTCATGCAAAGAATGTCAGGGTTCCTGATGATTTAGGCATGATCAGCTTTGATGAAAGCGATACATTTGAATTTTTTTATACATCAATAACCTACATAAAACAGAACCTTAACGAGATCAGTGAAAAAGCGGTGCAGTCGCTCATAAAAACTATAAACAGTACACACCCCAAAATGCTAAAAGTAGTAGTGCCTTCCAAAATAGTGTTGGGACAAAGCAGCAATCAAAAAAAATTAAAATAAAAAATTGGTGAATATATATTTATACCGTACGTTTGCTTAAACGTATAAGCAATTCTCCATTATTAAAAAGAAAGCCACATGAAGAAAATTTTATTCCTGTTTACTATTGTAATCGCTATCAGTGTTAATGCCCAGCAGGGTAAGTTTAGCGGCCTTGATATGAACCTCGGCAACCTTTCCCGTCTTTCTGATGCTAAAACCCGCTCTATCAGCCCTGAAAACTTCACCGGTGAAAAAGGTAAAGGCGCTATGGCCGATCCTGTAAAGGATAAAGGAAAACGCAATGTAGCCAATGCTGCCAATGAAGCACGGGATTTAGGAAAAGGATGGAAAGTAAACCCATTCATCATTATAGAGCCGGGTGAAACCTTTACAATGGCTGATATTACAGGCCCCGGCGCCATTCAGCACATCTGGATGACACCAACCGGCAATAACAATTTTTCCATACTCAGGGTATATTACGATGACGAAACCGAACCCTCGGTTGAAAGCCCTATAGGCCCGTTCTTTGCAACGCCCTGGAATGAGTTTTCTCCGCTGAACTCACTGGCAATAACCGTTAATCCCGGCAGCGCCTTTAACAGCTACTGGAAAATGCCTTTCAGGAAAAAAATTAAAATGACCATGCAGAATATAGACAGCCAGGCCATGCGCTTATATTACCAGGTGGATTATACACTTACAGAAGTAGGAGATGATGAAGCGTATTTCCATGCGCAATACCGCCGCAGCAAACCTAACATTGGCTCTCTGCATACTATTGTAGACGGTATAAAAGGGAAAGGACATTATGTAGGCACTTATATGGGTGTAGGCGTTACCAATAACGGCTGGTGGGGAGAAGGAGAAATAAAATTCTTTATGGACGGCGACAAGGAAAATGCTACTATTGTGGGCACCGGTACCGAGGATTATTTCTGTGGCTCCTATAATTTTGAGAACAAGCGCACCCGGCAGTATCAGGAGTATTCCACGGCTTATGCAGGTTTGCACCAGGTGTTGCGTCCCGATGGTTTATATGGCTCGCAAATGCGTTTTGGCATGTATCGCTGGCATATTATGGATCCCATTCGTTTTGATAAGGACCTGAAAGTAACTATACAGGATCTGGGCTGGCGCAGTGGCGGAAGATATTTACCGCAGCATTCAGATATTATTACAGTGGCCTACTGGTACCAGGCAGAGCCTCATGCAAAATTCCCGAAACTGCCCAATACGGATATTTTAGAAGTGAACTAATTTAAATATATACGGATGAAATCCCCCATATTAACAGTACTACTTGCAGGAGGTTTTCTGGCCGCTTGCAATAATGAAACGAAGACAAATGCTCCGTCCTCCGATACAACAAATACAGCTATGGAAAACCATGTACAGGGAAGCTTTGGATACGATGTTAATTTTCTTCAACAGAAAGACAGCGCATTGATTGTATTAAAAAGCGAGGATGGGCTGAGCCAGGTGATTGTATCACCAAAATACCAGGCAAAAGTTTTTACTTCATCAGCAGATGGGTTAAACGGAAAAAGCTTCGGGTGGGTGAATTACAAAGCATTTGAAGGCCCGGCAGACGAGCACATGAACGCCTATGGCGGAGAAGACAGGTTGTGGCTGGGCCCTGAAGGCGGTGTGTTCTCCCTGTATTTTAAGCCCGGCGCTAAAATGGAATTTGCCAACTGGAAAACACCGGCTCCTATTGATACGGAAGCGTGGTCGCTGGTATCATCCAATGCTTCTTCTGTTGCGATGAGCAAAGACATGGATATAATTAATTATGCCGGCACTTCTCTGAAAATCAAAGCCGACCGTTCTGTAACATTAATTGGTCAGAGTGATGTTAATGCAGATCTTGGGATTACGCTTAGCGCTGCTGTAAAATCTGTAGCTTTCAGAACGGTGAACAGTCTTACCAATGCAGGACAAAATGCCTGGGATGAAAAAACAGGAGCGCCCTGTATGTGGAACCTTGATATGTTTACACCTTCAGAAGCCTGCACCATAGTGATCCCTTACAACAATAACACCACCGGTAAAGTAGCTACTACTGATTATTTTGGTGAAATTGCAAAAGATCGTATCAATTATAAAGAGGGTATTTTGTTTTTTAAGGCCGATGGTAAATCAAGAGGTAAGCTGGGCATACCACCAGCCCGTGTTAAAAACATTGCCGGCAGTTATGATGCTACCGATAATGTGCTTACTGTTGTGAAATATGATATTAACCCATCAGGTAAATATCTGAATCAGGAATGGCGTACAGACAGGGAGCCATTCAGCGGCGATGCCATGAATGCCTATAATGATGGGCCTTTGGAAGATGGAAGCCAGATGGGGCCTTTTTATGAAATAGAAAGTGTTTCTCCGGCTGCTTTTTTAAAACCGGGAGAAAAACTAACACATAATCACAACGTCTATCATTTTACCGGAGATAAAGCAGCGCTTAGCTCAATAGCAGAGAAAGTTTTAGGCGTATCTTTAGACGATATTGAAAAAGCATTTTGAGAGAGAAATCAGAAAAGTCGGTAAGTCCGGAAGTCAGTAAGCTCCATTATCAAAAATCTGATATCTCCTATCCAATATCTAACATCTAATATCTAACATCCTCACAATGGCAACGAAACAAAAATCACAAAAAGATAAATACCCTAAGATTGGTATTCGCCCTATTATTGACGGGCGTTGGGGTGGTATAAGGGAATCACTCGAAACCACTACCATGAACATGGCAAAAGCCGTAGCAGCACTGTATACACAAGAGTTGAAGTATCCCGATGGAACACCGGTGGAATGTGTAATAGCCGATAGCACTATCGGCGGTGTAAAAGAAGCAGCGGCCTGCGCTGAAAAATTTGCTGCAAATAATGTGGGTGTATCACTTTCTGTTACACCCTGCTGGTGTTATGGCTCAGAAACAATGGACATGGATTCCACCATTCCCAAAGCGATATGGGGCTTTAACGGCACTGAGCGTCCCGGGGCAGTGTACCTGGCAGCTACACTGGCTGCCCATAACCAGAAAGGGTTGCCCAGCTTTGGTATTTACGGAAGGGAAGTACAGGATATGGGCGACACATCGGTACCGGCAGATGTACAGGAGAAGCTATTGAATTTTGCTAAAGCAGGTATGGCGG
>DAOLFI010000246.1:0-5591 GCA_035326385.1 Niabella sp. | reverse complement strand
TATCTGGCCATTGGTTCAGTATCTATGGGTATTGCAGGTTCTATTGTAGATCCCCAATTCTTCCAGGAATACCTGGGTATGCGTAATGAATATGTTGATTCTTCAGAGGTATTAAGGCGCATTCAGCTCAATATTTTTGATCAGGACGAGTTTAAAAAGGCCATGGTATGGGTAAAGAAAAACTGTAAAGAAGGAAAAGATTATAACCGTAAGGAAAAAGTAAAATCCCGCAGGGAAAAAGATAAAGACTGGGAGTTTGTGGTGAAGATGACCATAATCATCCGTGACCTGATGATTGGTAACCCTAAGCTGGAGAAGATGGGACATTCTGAAGAAGCAATGGGTCATAATGCTATTGTCTCCGGCTTCCAGGGACAACGCCAGTGGACTGATTTTTTACCGGATGGGGATTTTTCAGAAGCAATGCTTAACTCCTCATTTGACTGGAACGGTATCCGCAACCCGTATATGGTGGCAACGGAAAACGATTGTTACAACGGAGTGTCCATGCTGTTTAATTATTTACTAACAAACACTGCGCAGATATTTGCTGATGTGCGTACTTACTGGAGTCCGCAGGCTACTGAACGTGTATCCGGCTGGAAACCGGAAGGGCGTGCTGCCGAAGGCTTTATTCATCTCATTAATTCAGGCTCTGCTACATTGGACGGTACCGGCCGGCAATCAAAAGACGGGAAGCCCGTTATGAAGCCTTTCTGGGAAATAACCCAAAAAGAGGTGAATGCCTGCCTTGATGCAACGGTATGGAGCCCTTCCAACAGGGATTATATGCGTGGAGGCGGTTACTCTTCTACCTTCTTAACCAAAGGAGATATGCCTGTAACCATGTGTCGCCTGAACCTGGTAAAAGGAATAGGGCCGGTATTGCAGATTGCCGAAGGCTATACGGTTGATCTGCCCGAAAAAGTGCACGATATTTTAAATGAACGTACTGACCGGATCTGGCCTACAACCTGGTTTGTACCTAATCTTACAGGCGAAGGACCGTTTAAAGATGTATATTCTGTAATGGCCAGCTGGGGCTCCAATCACGGAGCCATCAGTTACGGGCATATCGGGGATCAGTTAATTACTCTGGCATCCATGTTAAGAATACCAGTGGCTATGCACAATGTATCCGCCGATAAAATATTCAGACCATCAGCCTGGGGTGCTTTTGGTATGGATACAGAAGGCTCGGATTACAGGGCCTGCACAGTGTATGGGCCGCTATATAAGTAGTCGGGAGTCCGAAGACGGAAGTCGGGAAGTTAGGAAGGCCGTAAGGCTAAAAGAAATGTTGGATGTACGATGTATGTGCGGGATAGCAGAAGTTGGAGATAGTTTAATGGTGGTCAGGATATGGGAAGTTTGAACAGGGCATCTTACATCAAACTTCAGACTTCAGACATCCGACATAAATAATGTTCTTTATGTAAAAAGCTGTATTTTACCGCTGATTACTTTTAAAAAAAATTTTAAACGATCGACAAATATTGCCAATGGAAAAAAAATCACTCTTTGTTAAAGACGGCATTAACTATGTAGCGCCGTTCGCGGCTATCAGTTCTTTATTTTTTCTTTGGGGCGTAGCGCATGGTATGCTTGATACATTGGACAAGAATTTCCAGACGATGCTGCATTTGAAAAAGTGGCAATCAAGTTTGATACAGACTGCGTTGTATGGTGCCTATTTAGGTATGGCCATACCCGCCGGGCTGTTCATGAAAAAATACGGGTATAAAAAAGGTGTGATATTCGGGTTATTGCTTTTTGCTGCGGGTGCTTTACTTGCGGCATTAACGGCCCCGGCCCAATCGTTTATATTATTCTTATTATGCCTGCTGGTGATTGGTTCAGGCCTTACCACGCTCGAAACGGCAGCCAATCCTTATACTACAAAATTAGGACCGCCCGAAACAGCAGAGCGCAGGATCAACTTTTCCCAGTCTTTCAATGGACTTGCCTGGGTGGTTGGCCCTTTAATTGCATTATATGTGTACGGCAATCAAAGCCATGTGGAAGGTGAAAAAATGATGTCCATTGTTTTGCCGTTTGCTCTGATAGGCCTGTCGGTGCTTGTTGTAGCATTTATTTTTATGCGTGTGAAGCTGCCTGAAATAACAGAAGAAGATGAAAATGCTGCCCACGGTGGTGGTCATGGTATGTCGGCAACTCCCGGTGCGGATATGGAAGTTACCGATCCTGCCGACCCAAGATATGTTACCAAAAAGCCCTTATGGAAAAATGGTCATTTTAAATTAGGATTTATAGCCCAGCTCCTTTATGTTGCGGCACAAACAGGAATATTCAGCTACCTTATCAATTTTGTTACCGATGATGAGATGCATCTCAGTTTTGAAGAAAAAGATGGGCCTTACTTTTTATCTATCGGATTTGCGCTGTTCATGATCGGGCGTATTTCCGGCAGCGCTCTCATGAAGTATTTTAAACCCGCCAGGCTGCTGGCTTTTTACACGCTTGCAGTTTGTGTTTTATTGCCGGTTGTAGCCGCTGAAATAGGCTGGCTCTCCCTGATCGCATTGTATGGCGTGTTCTTTTTTATGTCTGTTATGTTTCCCACCATATTTGCATTAGCTATCAGGAGCCTTGGCTCTAAAACCAAGCAGGGTGCTTCATACCTGGTGATGGCTGTAGCCGGGGGCGCTGTATTCCCTCCGATTATGGGCTTGGTTGCCGATACCTATGGCATGGCTACAGGATTTCTTGTTCCCATCCCGCTGTTCCTTTTTATACTTTATTATGCAGCAAAAGGGTATAAAATAAAAGCCTGAGATAGCATATAAAAATACAGAAGACATTACTGTGCGGGTTCATTTTTGCCAGGATACGGAATGATTTCAGATGAGGGTTTGTTTGTCCGGGTTTGGATTCCCTATTTATCGGAACAATAGGACACAAACTGACTTGGTTTGTAAAGAATGAAAAGATGATAAGAGGCTTATGCGCTTTATTGCTGCTTTTAAGTAGCCCTTTCCTATATGGACAAAAAATAACGGACCGTAGTACGTATGTCAATCCTTTTATTGGAACTGCTTATCATGGACATACCTTCCCTGGAGCCTGTGCTCCCTTTGGAATGATACAGGCTGGTCCTGAAACCGGCAATGCCTCCTGGCGTTATTGCTCCGGTTATAATTATGAAGATGACTACGTAACGGGATTCTCGCAAACACGCCTGAACGGTACCGGCGTTCCTGAATTAGGAGATATTTTGCTGCTGCCTTTTTCAGAAGAAATAAAAGATGGTCTTTACCGGGGTAAGATGGATAAAGTTACGGAAAAGGCTTCACCGGGATATTATGCGGTAAGCCTTCCCGGTTTAGGTGTAGGGGTTGAAATTACTGCAACGGAGAGGGTAGCGTATCACAAATATACTTTTAAGATAGGAGGTACTGCCCGGCTGCTGGTAGACCTGCAAAGCGGCCTGGTTCATTCGCCCGATGCTATGCGCAGGAATGTGCTTCATTCAGAAACAAATATGCCCGATCACAAAACGATTACCGGCCATAATGAGGTGAATGAATGGGTGCGCCGGCATTTTTTTTACGTGATCAGTTTTGACCGCCCATATGTAGTGGAAAAAATATTGGCTGTGCAGCCGGAAGAAAAGGCCCAAAAAATGGTGCTGAAGTTTGACGGAATAAAACCTGGCGAAAGTGTGCAGGTTAAAATAGCTATTTCAACAGTTGATATAGAGGGTGCGAAAGAATCTCTGAAAAAGGAAGCTCCCGGCTGGAACTTTGACCAGGTAAGATTTGCTGCCAGGAATAAATGGAATAAAATATTTGCAAAAGCTGATGTGGACGGAAGTAACGATCAGAAAACGAATTTTTACACCGCAATGTACCACTTGTTTATGCAGCCTTCTAATATTGCTGATACAGACGGAAGATATAGGGGGCCGGATGATAAAATTCATAAAGCAGACAATGGTGCTTATTACTCCACACTTTCGTTGTGGGATACTTACCGTGCGGCTCATCCACTCTATACCCTCCTGATGCCTGAAAAAGTGAATGACTTTGTTCAAACGATGATCCGGCATCATAAAGTGGCGGGGTTTCTTCCTGTCTGGACCCTTTGGGGTAAGGACAATTATTGTATGATCGGAAATCATGCTATACCGGTTATTGCAGATGCTTACCTCAAAGGGTTTAAGGGTTTTGATGCAGAGAAAGCCTATGAAGCCATAAAGCAAACGGCCACTGTCAGCCATTTTAACTCTGATTGGGAAACCTACGACCGGTTTGGTTATTACCCTTTTGATATTGTGGAGCGCGAATCTGTTTCACGAACACTGGAGTCGGCCTATGATGATTACTGTATTGCGCAAATGGCCCGTAAAATGGGTAAGAAGGAAGATGAGATTTTTTTTACCAGGCGTGGTAACTATTATAAGAACCTGCTTGACCCGGAAACGAAGCTAATGCGGGGACGCGACTCCAGGGGGAACTGGCGTACGCCTTTCGATAAGTTTGCTTTGTCTCATTTCATCGCTTTTGGCGGCGATTACACAGAAGGAAATGCATGGCAATATACCTGGCATGTACAACAGGATATACCGGGGCTGATCAAACTGATGGGAGGGAAGAAAGATTTTGCGGCTAAGCTAGATACGCTTTTTTCATTAACCTCGCCTGCAGAGCCCAATGTGCCTGATGTAACAGGTTTGATAGGGCAATACGCGCATGGCAATGAACCCAGCCACCATGTATCCTATCTGTATAATTATGTGGACAAAAGTTATCGTACCCAGGAGCTGATAAGAGAGATTACTGACCGGTTTTATTTACCAAAGCCCGATGGGCTGTGCGGTAACGATGATTGTGGTCAAATGTCTGCATGGTATATATTTTCCGCTATGGGCTTTTATCCTGTAGATCCCGTGAGCGGGGAATATATATTAGGAGCGCCTCAAATAAAAAGCATAACGCTGCACCTGCCAGATAAGAAGCAATTCAAAATAAAAGCTTCAAATTTATCAAAAGAAAACAAATATGTTAAAAGCGTGGCTGTAAATAATAAACCAATAACCGGCTTCAGCATTACTCATAATAAGGTAATGCAGGGAGGCGTATTGGAATTTGTTATGAAAAGCAACCCTTAATATCCTGAAGTTAAGCTTAGATGTGGCGATAACAACAACGGGTCTAACATTTTCGGTTTAGAATGGATTAAGTATTGAATGGAATCGGAATATTCTTCTTTGGAGCTGTTGTGTGGATGCATTCTTTGACTTACCATTTTTTGTGAAGTGCAACAGGTCCTCCCGAAAATAATGAACTCCATAGTTAACCAACGCAGTTTCGAATGGTATATCCTGATCTTTAATTTAATATTGTTTCGTAAGGAACAAAATGTATATAGAAAAATTGCCTATTCAAATGTAGTACTCCGTACGGGGCACAAGAAGTGCTGTTAAACATTTCATTCTATCAACGTTTTATCGCTACGGGATATTCAGAGCATCTAAAAGGCACATTATTTATAGCCACCATTTTCTCATGATTCAATCCCCGCAAGCAATGTCGTTAAGTTAACATCGCTTTTCGGGACTTATAGTCCCG
>DAOLFI010000245.1:0-5601 GCA_035326385.1 Niabella sp. | reverse complement strand
CCGCCGCACCTGCAGCACTTGCCGCGCTGGAACCCAGGCCACTGCCCGGTTTTATATGTTTTTCTATAGAAACCTTTATACCCTTATTCACACCAGCCTTTTCCAGGGCAGCCAATAATACAACACCGGCAACGTTTTTCTCCGGCTCGGTAGGTAAATTAAAATCGTCTTTATTTTCAATGATCACTCCCGGCTGATCCGTCAGCTCAAACTCCATAATATCATAGGGCTCGTTGATGGCAAGTCCCAGTATATCAAAACCGCAAACCAGGTTGGCTACGGTTCCGGGGGATTTAAGTCTGACCCTATCCCCGACCTCACCTCCAGCCTCTTTACTGGGGGTAAGGGGAGTATGCTCATGCCCTGGCCCCTTCCCTAAGGGAAGAGATGGTGATTCGTTGCTTATATCTTTGCCTTCACTCATAATTTAATTTTTTTGGCATGAACGATGGTCGATTGACTATTGACCATTGACTTTTACTGCGCTGCCCTCACAATATCCGCAAATACGCCGCTGGCTGTAACATCAGCGCCCGCCCCAGCACCTTTTACCACTAATGGCTGGTCTGTATAACGGGATGTATAGAATAATACTACATTATCCTTCCCATATAAATGGTAGAGATCATTTTCAGGGGCTATGTGCTGCAGACCTACGGATGCTTTGCCTTCGTTAAAAGTAGCAACAAATTTCAACTTGCAGCCCTGTTCTTTTGCATCATCATATAACTTCCTGAAATGCGTTTCGTAGTGTAGCATACATTCATAAAACTCTTCTACTGTTCCCTGCATACATGCTTCCGGCATAAAGCCGTTATTCATGATATCTTCCATCTGCATTTCGTAACCCGCTTCACGTGCAAGGATCAGTATCTTCCGCATTACATCGGTACCACTTAGATCAAGTCTTGGATCAGGCTCAGTATAGCCTTCGTCCTGCGCCTGGCGTACTACTACCGAGAATGTTTGGGTTCCGTCATAATTATTAAAAACATAATTTAATGTTCCGCTTAATACCGCTTCTATCTTACGCACTTCATCACCACTATGCACCAGGTCATTCAAAGTGCCAATAATCGGCAGCCCTGCGCCTACATTGGTTTCGAACAGGAATTTACAGTTAAACTCCCGGGCCAGGTCTTTCAATTTCCTGTAATTGTCATAATCAGAAGATGCGGCTATTTTATTGCAGGCCACTACAGAAATACTTTTCTGCAATAATTTCCCGTAAACATCCGCCACTTCGGCATTTGCCGTGATATCTACAAAAATAGAGTTACGCAGGTTCTTTTCTATTGCCTCTCCAACAAATAGTGATAATGAAGCCACCTCACCCTGCTCCAGTTCCTGCTGCCAGTTATTCAGATCAATACCTTTATCATTCAGCAGCATTTTCCTGCTATTGCTGATGCCAATGACATTGATCTTTATTTTCAGATGATTTTGAAGGGATTCCAGTTGTTTAGTTATTTGCTGCAGTAATTTAGCCCCTACATTTCCAACGCCTGCAATAAATAAATGTACCTGCTTATAAGTAGTCTCAAAAAAGTCTTCATGCAAAACGTTAATGGCTTCACGAACATCAGCAGTGGATATTACAGCACTGATATTTTTTTCTGACGAGCCCTGCGCTATAGCCCGTACATTAATGCCATTCCTTCCCAGGGCGCTAAACATTTTTCCGCTTACACCCGGATGGCTTTTCATTTGCTCGCCCACTAATGCCACAATAGACAGGCCGGTCTCTACTTTCAAAGGCTCTAACTGTCGTAAGGCCAGCTCCCCGGCAAAAGCTCCGTCCACAGCCGATTTTGCCGCAGCTGCTTTGGCAGCGTCAACAACCACACATATAGAATGCTCAGATGAGCTTTGCGTAATTAATATTACATTGATCTGCTCGGCACTTAATGCTTCGAACAGCCTTTTAGAAAAGCCCGGTATACCTATCATGCCACTGCCTTCCAGACTCAGCAAAGCCAGATTATTGATACTTGAAATACCCCTGATCATATTTCCTCCTGCATGCTCTCCAGAACGGTCATTGTTTAAAACCAGCGTACCCGCATCTTCCGGGGCAAAAGTATTTTTGATCCATACAGGAATATTCTTGCTCATCACCGGCTGCAGTGTAGGCGGATAAATTACTTTCGCACCAAAATGAGAAAGCTCCATCGCCTCTCCGTAAGAGATCTTATCTATCACTTTTGCATTAGCTGCCAGGCGCGGATCGGCTGTCATCATACCGCTTACATCCGTCCAGATTTCCAGCGCGGCAGCATTTAACGCTGCAGCAATAATAGCAGCTGTATAATCAGACCCTCCGCGACCTATAGTTGTTGTTACACCTTCGGCATCAGATGCTATAAAGCCAGGCAGAATAAAAACATTGCCTTGTGTTTCTTTAAAATAAGCGATTATATTCGCTTTGGTAAGATTGGCATCTACCTGCGCATGTGTATAATTACTATTGGTTTTAATCAGCTCACGGGCATCTTTCCATTGCGCTTCTACTCCGTCAAACTGCAATCGGGCTGCAATGATCTGGGATGAAAGCCACTCTCCGTAGCTTGCCAGCCTGTCTTTTGTACGCGGTGTAATTTCGCTTAATAAATAAATGCCGTTACAGATATCTTCAATTTCATTGATGGCAGTTTTTACAAGACTCAATAAATGGCTCTGATGAGCTACCGGTATCAGCTTTTTTACTACCTCAAAATGCCTCCTTTCTATTTCGGTAATGAACTGCCTGTACACTTCATCTCCTTTTGCTGCCGTGATGGCTGCATTCAGCAGTATGTCTGTAACGCCTCCCAGGGCAGATACCACCACAACGGTTTGATCTTTTGCCATTGCGCTTTTTACAACAGCCGCAACTCTATTTATATTTTCTGCATTGGCTACCGAAGTACCGCCAAATTTTAAAACCTGCATGGTTTATAACAATTAAATATTATGGATGATTTAGAAAAACGGCCGCCGATGGGCCCTACGTGGTGATATGACAAAATACAACCCTTAACGGGTTGTAATAATGGTTGTGGTTGCAGCAAACACTACAGTAGAATATAGTTTGTTATGTGAGATGTTGTTGCACATGAGCCCTGCAAGATAAGGCAGGATTGAAAAACAAACAAATCTTTTTTAAATCAGATAGATTTTATTCACTGTTCCTACTATTATTTTAAAATTTTTGTAGCAGTTCTGTAGCAAAAGAGGCATATAAAAGAAAAAAAACTAAAAAGGGCTCAGTAAGCTCTTGTACTTACCACATTATCCGGCTGCGCCCTGTGATTCCAGTCTTTATGAATAGCCATGGCTGCGCCCAATGCCGTGGCCTGCGATACCGAAGCGGCATATACTTCCACCTGCGGATAGGCATCGGCTAATAATTGCATATAGGTTTCGTTTTTGGCAAACCCGCCATCCACGAAGATCTTTTTTACTTTGTTATTCAGCACCAGGTTAGTAGATCGTACCTGGGCATTAACCGTATGCCTGATGTAATTGAGATAAGCTTCTTCATAAGTACTGTACGAAGAAGGATCAAAATCCAGCAAATCTTTTAGCTCCGGCTCTTCCTTTATCAGCTTCTTATCATAAGCTATTTTTTCAAAATAGTTAGGTACTACGTTAAAATGCTGCGCCAGCTTTTTTGCCGCCTGTTCATGAGCATAACCGGCAAATAACCTGGAAGATTTTACCGTACTTCCTTCAAAGGTCATATAACACAGACAATCCTGCTCTAATTCGGTCTTTGTTAAAGGCTCATCATTAAAGGCATTCATGCTAATGCACCAGGTTCCCGTAGAGATCAGCAGGAAAGGTTCATCAATATTCTGAATATAAGGAATAAACGCTGCAGAGCTATCGTGCAGCCCCACTCCACATTTCAGCTGCCTCCCATTATATACCACATCCATGGCTGTGGAAGAAGAAAACAGCGGAGCCAGTTTTTTATCAATGCCTTCTGCTGTTACCCAAGGGTGATAATCATTTTTTGTAAAGTCCCATAAAGCTGTATGGCATCCTATGCTGGTGATATCAGAATATTTGCGGCCGCTTACCAGGAAGCCCAGGTATTGCGGCAAATGAAGCGAAACAGCCGTTTTCTGGTAAAGCAGGGGTTTATGATGCTTTAATGAATATAATTGCAGCCCCGAGTTGAGGTTTCCTAAAGCCGGGGAAGCAGTGCTTAATGCTATGGCATCTTTGGTTCCGTAAGTATCGTAAAACTTTTCTTCAATAGCAGCCTGGTAAGGCTTAAGATAATTGTACAGCGGTGTAACCAGGTTATCCTGCTCATCCAGATGCACAAAGCTGGCCCCATAGGTTGAAAAATTAACGGCTTTTATATCGTACGCTTCGCTGACCAGGTATTCGTTTAATGTATCCATTACCCACTTCCTAAGCGCCCGGATATCCTCACACGCAAACCCGTCCTCATCTACGATCTCGTCAAAGTTGACAGACAATTCTTCTACGATCTTATAATCTTCATTAAAAAGAAAAAACTTTTTATTTGTTTTTCCAATATCGAATATGGCAATTACAGGTACCAAGAGGAATCAATAATTAGTAATTAACAATTAATGGAGTGTATAATTATAGCCCTGTTGCAACAGTAACGGCACCTCTTTCATTAATTAATTCCTTTCTCACATTGGCATCGCGGTACAATTGCAATGGCTGCAAAGCTCCGCCGGCTCTTAACCTTGCTTCTGCCAGCAAAGGACGCAGGTCTGTTCTGAAAGCCGTTTGTAAAATTTCCTGTGCAAGCGCCACATCATTATTCAGCTGTGCCTCGCTTAACGCTTTTGCATCCACCAGCAATGCCTGGGCATACGCCAGCAGGATGGCTTCCACGCTTTGTAATAAATCTTCCAGCGGATCTTTTACATTGTGGCTGGCATCAATCATCCAGCCCAGATCTGTAGAATGGTTCATGCCACGCGCATCCATCCCGTCAACCAGTTCTCTGAAAATCAAGAACAGCTGATAAGGTTTAATGCTGCCTACAGTCAGATCATCATCGCCATATTTGCTATCATTAAAATGGAAACCGCCCAGTTTTTTCTCGTTCAGCAATAAAGCAACAATCTGTTCTATATTGGCATTAGGCAAATGGTGACCTAAATCCACTAAAGTATAAGCCTTATCGCCGAGCTTGGAGGTATATAGTAAAGACTGGCCCCAATCTCCAACAGTAGTAGAGTAAAAATTAGGCTCAAAGGCTTTATACTCTACAAATATTTTCCAATCCTCCGGCAGTGCGGCATATACCGCCTGCAGGCTTTCCAACGTGTTATTGAATGCATTCCTGAAATTGAGCTGGCCCGGGAAGCAGGAACCATCAGCCAGCCATACAGTAAGGGAAGCAGAACCCAGCTCCTGCCCGTATTTAATCACTTCTATATTATGATCAATAGCCTGTTGGCGCACCGCTTTGTCCACATGCTGCATAGAGCCGAACTTATAGCTCAGCTCCTGATCTTTCTGATCCTGAAACGTATTGGAGTTCATGGCGTCAAACTTCAAATCAAAATCGGCAGCCAGGCTTTTGATAGCTTTTGCATCTTTAGGAATATCCCAGGGAATATGCAG
>DAOLFI010000244.1:0-5616 GCA_035326385.1 Niabella sp. | reverse complement strand
CATCCAACATCCTAAATCAACCTGTATGTTTAAGAATTATTTAAAAATAGCGTGGCGGAATCTAATAAGCAACAGACTTTATAGCTTGCTGAATATTATAGGGCTTAGCGTAGCTATGGCTGCTTGCTTTATACTGCTGTTATATGTATATTTTGAGATTGGCTATGATCACCATAACGAAAAGTTAGATCGCATTTACCAGGTGTACACGAATTTCGGGAATAATAACACGTTCTCAACAAATAAATCTACTCCTGTACAGGT
This sequence comes from Niabella sp., assembly GCA_035326385.1. Taxonomy (GTDB): domain Bacteria; phylum Bacteroidota; class Bacteroidia; order Chitinophagales; family Chitinophagaceae; genus Niabella. The sequence continues at coordinate 5,352 of DAOLFI010000244.1, read as the reverse complement.
GGCCAACGTGCTGAAAAAAGATTTCCCCGCTGTAGAGGAAGCTGCTGTTGCCTCCAGGCAGGGAAAGATGTTATTTGGCATAAACAACAAACAGGTCAGACTCGAAACGCTGGCGGCGTCCGCATCTATATCCAGGATTTTCTCTTTCCGGTTTTCACCTGGCAGTCCGCAATACATACCCGCTGACGCTTCATCTGTAGTCATTACCCGTTCTGCAGCAGCAAAGCTGTTTGGAAATGAACATCCAATAGGACAAACCATTAAATATAATAACCACAACCTGCTAAAAGTAGCGGCAGTCATTGAAGATTTGCCGGCAAATGCCTCTGTGCAATTTGATGCCCTGCTTTCATGGGAGACGCTATTAGCCGAAGAAACATGGATAAAAGAAGAAGGCTGGTACAACTATAGCTTTACTACCTACCTGCTGGCAAAGGAAAATGCAGATATCGCAGCACTGAATAAAGGAGTTGGAGATATTTTGCTTAAATATGATAACAATAAGAATAATAAACTATTCATATACCCTTTTTCATCTGTCCATTTGTATGATGAATTTAAGGAGGGGTTTCCCCAGGGAGGCCGTATCCGCCTGATTCGGCTTATGCTGATAATGGCCTGTAGCATTTTGCTGATTGGCTGCATCAATTTTATGAATATGAGCACTGCCCGTTCTGTGAAACGTGCCAAAGAAGTGGGCGTTCGCAAAGCGATTGGTGCGCCACGAAAATCACTGATCGCTCAATTCCTGGGCGAATCAATGTTACTTGCTGTTATCTCTTTTGTAATTGCGCTTGCCCTTACTATAGTATTGCTTCCTGTTTTTAATACGCTGCTGCAATTAAAGCTCGCTATTCCCTATAATAACCCAACCGTTTGGCTGGCTGTAACAAGCGTTATATTGTTCACAGGTTTTATTGCGGGTAGCTATCCTGCATTTTTTCTTTCTTCTTTCCGGCCGATAAAAGTGCTTAAAGGAAACCTGGCAGGTACAGGAAAAACATCTGTACGGCCTCGCCAGGTGCTGGTGGTGGTACAGTTTACGTTTGCCATATGCCTTATTCTTTCCAGTATAATGATCTACAGACAGGTGCAGTATGTAAAAGACCGCCCGCTGGGATATAATAACAGCAGGTTGATAGAATTTTCGCCCGAAGGAACGCTTTATGAAAATTTTGAAGCCTTTCGCCAGGAAGCGATCAATGCAAACGCCATTGTTGATGGAACACTTTCAGGAAGCGGCATTAACGAGTCATTTGGATCTACCTGGGGTATCACCTGGCCGGGTCAGTTGGCGGGAGAAGATAAAATGATGATTAACCAGATGGCTACGGGCTATCATTTTATTTCTACTATGGGATTAACGCTGGTACAAGGCCGTGATTTTTCGAGAGCCCTCCCGTCCGATTCGATCGCTGTTATTTTAAACGAGGCGGCTGTTAAAATGATGCGACTGGAGCAGCCGCTGGGTAAGTTCATTAAATGGCAGGGATTGGACCGACATATAGTGGGTGTAATAAAGGACTTTAGCTATGATAACCCTTTTGATCTTTCAAAGCCTATGATCATCGGGTTTAAGAAGGATTGGATCGGGAATGTTACGCTTAGGCTGAATCCCGGGCTCTCAGTATCAGCAAGTCTTACAAAGCTGGATGCACTTCTAAAAAAAATGAACCCGGGCTATCCGTTTGATTACCGGTTTACAGATGACATATTTGCGGAAAAGTTTCACGCTGAGCAAATGCTGGGAAAACTGGCATTTATATTTACCATTCTTTCCGTTGTTATTTCATGCCTGGGTTTGTTTGGCTTGGCTGCTTTCTCTGCAGAGCAGCGGCAGAAGGAAATAGGCATCCGTAAAGTATTGGGTGCAAATATCAGCAGTATCTGGCTGCACCTTTCCGGGGAATTTGTGGGATTAGTAGTTATTGCATTCATAATAGGAGCTACAACAAGCGGATATATGATGAAAGAGTGGCTGGTGAAATATGAATACCATACCAATATAAGTCTGGCTGTTCTCATAACCACCCTTTCACTTGCGCTGTTAATCTGTTTGCTTACTGTAAGCTTCCAGGCTATCAAAGCAGCAACAGCCAATCCGGTAAAAGCGTTGCGAACGGAATGAAGAAGTAAATAGTGAATAAATCAGCAATCATACATCCGACATCATAAATCGTTTTTTATGTTTAAAACTTACTTCAAAATTGCATTCAGAACACTTTGGAGAAATAAAATAGTAAGCAGTATCAATATCATTGGATTAAGCATTTCAATCGCTCTCTCGCTGCTTTTATTTTTTTATGTGCGTCATGAGCAATCAGTGGACAGTTTTCATAGCAAGAAAGATCATCTCTTCAGACTGGAAGCCACTTCCTTATTTACCAGGAGTGAAGAACCAAAAGAAAGAAACTTTTTTCAAAAACTATCCGGGATCAATGCAGAAAAAAATCAGGTTGTATTTCCCATGGTTATAGCCCAGGATATTCTATCTGTTTTTCCCGAAGTAAAAAGTATCACCAGGATGTCTGGCAATTCCGAAGACGGATATGATAAAATTGTAAAAGCAGGTGACAAAGTATTTAAAGAAAGCCATATACTTGATGCTGATGATAACTTCTTCCAAAACTTTAGTTTCCCTTTACTATGGGGCAATGCCAAAACTGTTCTCCAGGGAAATAATAGCGTTGTTATTACCAACACAATGGCGCAAAAATTATTTGGCAACAAAAATGCAGTTGGTAAAACACTGATTATTGATAGCGATAGCAGCAGGCTTTATACTATAACAGGCATTGCTAAAGATGTGCCAGCAAATTCCGGTATCCGGTTTAATATGGTAAGAAGTGTAACAGCTGCCCCCGATTACCAGAACAGAATAAAGAACAGGTTTAACACAAGCAGCCATGAGTATATACTGGAATTACAGGACGGTGTTAACACTTCGGCATTTAAAGTTAAATTAAATCACTGGATGCGGGGTTATTACCAGGATGCACTATTGAATGCAGATCCCGAAAAGGTGAAAAACTACCAGTGGATACTACGGCCTCTTGATGAATGCCATTATGAAGCGGACAGTTGGGGGCATTATACCAACCCCAAAGTACTTAATCTATTATTTAGTTTATTCCTGCTTATTTTATTGCTTGCTTGCGTAAATTATATATTGTTGGCGGTGTCAAATATAGTAAGCCGCATTAAAGAAATGGGCTTGCGTAAAATAATCGGAGCGGGCAGATGGAACCTTATTATGCAGTCCTGGTTTGAAACATTGCTCACAACTGTTATTTGTACAGTTGTTGCTTTATTACTGGCATATACCAGTTTACCCATTTTTAACGGGATGGTTAACACTCAAATATCTTTTGACATTATTCCTTCTAAAGAGATATTGCTGGCAGGTATCGGATTATCTTTAATAATAAGTATTATTGCCGGATTTTATCCTGCTTTTGTGGTTTCCGGTACTAAACCTGTAGCTGTACTCAAAAGCGGATCTACATTCAAAATCAATCCACGGTTTTCCAATCCGCTTGTTATACTACAGTTTTCCATTTGTATTATTCTGGTAGTTTCCATTATTGTGGTGGGTGCCCAAATGCGCCATATCAGCCGAAAAGACCTTGGCTTTGATAAAGAACAGATACTATTGATCAAAAATGAGGTGATGGGTGAGAAAAGAAAAATGATCAGGGAGCGGTTATTTAATTATGCTAATGCACAACCCTCTATTTTGGGAATGTCTGGCATAGGAGGGAGCTTAACCGGCTCCTATAACTACAATGGATTTAAGCTGCATGGAGAACAAAAATGGTATAGCCAGATAAGAGTAGATTATGATTATTTCAAATTATTGAATATACCTGTTATTGAGGGACGCGAGTTTTCTAAAAATATTAATTCAGATACTATTAAAACAGCAAGAGCCTGCGTAGTGAATGAAACCTTTTTTAAACTTTTGGGTCCTGATGCAAAGATTGGAGAATATAACGATATTATCCGGAGCACAATAATAGGCGTATCTAAAGATTACAATTTTGAAACGCTTACAAAAGAGATAGGACCACAACAGCATATACTGACCGATTTTTACGAAAACTATTTTATGTTTAAAGTAAAAGGCGGAGAAATGAACCGCACTATTGAAGGCTTTAGAAAAGAATGGAAAAATATTACCAATGAATATCCATTTGATTTTACTTTTCTGGACGATTCATTAATGGAAATGTACACGGCAGATCTGCGATGGCAGAAGATTATAAATACTGCCGGAATTTTCGCGGTGTTTATTGCCTGTCTGGGCCTTTTTGGTTTTTCACTGTTAAGTGTGGCAAACAGGGCAAAGGAAGTAGGCATCAGGAAAGTATTGGGAGCAACAATTACAGATATCTCTATACTACTTTCCAGGAAAATGGTAGGATTAATTGCAGTATCGCTTGCAATAGCCACGCCCATATCATGGTTTTTACTAAATGAATGGTTACAGGAGTTTGCATACCGGATCAATATCAGTTGGTGGATGTTTTTAGTAGCCGGATTATTAGTGATAACTACCGCTATTATCACAATCAGTTTTCAAACAATAAAAGCTGCTTTAGCCAACCCCGTAAAGAGTTTGCGGGCAGAGTAGCCTCATTGTAAATAATAGGATAAGGTTACGAGGCAAGGACGCATTGCAGAGCGTAAGTTTAAAGTTTGAAAGTTGATAAGAGGTAGGATGACTTTATCATTGGATATTAATAATCTTTTTTTCAGGATATAACATCAGAAATCTCAAATCAGAAATCATAAATCATAAATTATTTATATGTTACAATTGAAAAAAATTTACAAATGGGTAAATAACGGCAATCATCGTATTTTTTTACTGAAGGATATACATCTTGATATAAACGAAGGGGAGTTTATATCCATAATGGGGCCATCTGGTTCAGGCAAGTCAACATTATTAAATGTGGTAGGCATGCTGGATGGCTTTGACGAGGGCGAATATCATTTCTTAGGCACATCTGTGCACCAGCTTAAAGAAAAGCAAAGGGCCAGCCTGTATAAACAATATATCGGCTTTGTGTTCCAGGCTTATCATTTGATTGACGAGCTGACAGTTTATGAAAATATAGAAGCGCCCTTGCTCTATCAGAATATAAAAGGCAGCGAAAGAAAATCGATGGTGGCCGATATGCTGGACCGGTTTAATATCGTAGCTAAAAAAGATCTGTTTCCGGCACAGTTATCGGGTGGTCAGCAGCAACTCGTAGGCATCGCCCGTGCGCTTATTGCAAAGCCAAAGCTGCTGCTGGCCGATGAGCCTACCGGTAATCTCAATTCCAAACAGGGTGAAGAGATCAT
>DAOLFI010000243.1:0-5638 GCA_035326385.1 Niabella sp. | reverse complement strand
AGGTTGAGGCATGTGTGTTATGTACAATGTACGCTGTATGATGTACAATATGTATGTGCCTGATTTCTGATGCCTGATATTGTTATTTGACTTTTAACGTTGCCAGCCTTAAACTTTCAAACTTTGAGCTCCTTACCATCATCTCCCTTTTAGGTATTGGCTCATCATCACATTATCTCTTTCGCATTGGCTGCCTTTTCCAGTAGGTAAGCGACCGCCACAGCCACTCCAGCGGCCCGAACAAAAAATAGCGCAACCATAAAGAGCTGTATGCAAGCTGTACGCACCACACGCCCAGCACTACATAAAACACCTGGTAATAAGCCAGCTCATTATAATAATTAAGCCCATAGCCAAAAAAGAACAAAGTGCAGATAAGGGTTTGCATCACATAATTGGTAAGCGCCATCCGGCCAACAGCAGCCAGCTTTTGGAAAAGCCATTGCACCCTCCCTCCGCGTAATAAAAGCAGCACTAACGAAGTATGCGCCAGCACTAATGCTATACGCTGCACCGGGTAAATAAGGTTGCCCCAGGGTATAGGCCGTTGCTCCATTAACCTGAAAGTGGCGGCAAGGTTAGGTATATGCACATAACCATAATACATTTCATAAATAACAAGGGGCAGGCCCAGGCCATAACCAATGATGGCTGTAAGCCGGTATTGCCGGGTGGTGCATTTATTGGTAAGGAATCCCCATTTAAGCAGTGCCATACCCAGCAGCATTAAAGCCAGCGGGTCCCAGATGCCATAAAACAGGTACGTGGTTTGAAACAGCAAGGATTCCTTTCTTATTTTTTGGGCCACTGCGCTGTAACCGCTTTTCATAATGCGGGTGTTTTCAATAATATCATTATCATTAGGTAAAAAATCCTGCTCAATTTTACGCCATTCATCCAGCACTTTTTTCTGCTGTGCTGTAGGAACCTGGTTAGGTTGCAGCGTTTTGGTTACGCTTACATAAGCGATTCTTTTTTGACGAAGGTCCTGGTAAAACGAGGTTTGTACGGCAAACTCAACAACGGTAACAATGGGTATAGCCCAGATTAAATATTTGGCTTTCATTTTCCGGAACAGGAAAGCAATCATGCCAATAACACCGTAGTAATAAAGAATATCTCCGTTCCAGAGTAATAAATGCGCATCGGCCAGGCCAAACAGCACCAGCCATAACATGCGGCTGTAAAAAAGCCTGGTAATGGTTTTGGGAGGTGCCTTTTTATTGGCAATGAAAAGCAGGATACCTGCTCCAAAAATCATGGAGAACAGCGCCCGCATCTTGCCTTCAAAAAAAACAAGCACTACCTCTCTTACCCAGAAATTAATATTTCCAATGTCTGAGCGGAAAGCTTCGGAGTAGCGCTGGGGCAGGGAGAACTCAGGTATATTCATTAGCAATATGCCCAAAAGAGCAATACCGCGAAGTATATCGAGGGCCTGTATCCTGTTTTTTTCAGAAACAGGAGAGAGTGTTAATGGGGTAGCCGGCCGCATGATATAAATTAGGTTTTAGTTGTTTAAAATCGCCTACGCTAAAATAAATATCCCTGAAAACATACGTAATACCCCAATGGGTGATTTTTACCAGAGATAATTAACAGACCATAGTTCATCGATGATGTACTATAGACTAACTTGACCTATCCGAAGAGCAACAGTACACCCTTTACACGGTGATGACAGTATACTGTAATCCGCTCCCACATCTGCCGCTCTTTGCTGCATATTTTTCACACCATTGCCAGCAGTAGCCTGGCTTACATCAAAACCTTTCCCGTTATCGGAAATAATATACGTTATATATTTATCGGTTTGGCTGATGGTAAAATGAAGCTGGCTTCCTTCGCTGTATTTTACGGCATTGTTGATAGCTTCTTTGCAAAACAGGTAGATATTATGCCTTTGCTCAAAAGTTAATGAATGATCCGATTGCATATTTTTTGTAATCTGCACCTGCATATTTTTTGCTGCTGCCATATTGCTGGCATAATCTTCCAGTTTCTCATTGAACTCTTCCAAAGATGGCTGCTTCGTCTTCAGCAGCCATATCATATCGCTCAATCTGTCTATCATTTGTGTAGATGAATCCTTAACAACATCTAAAGATCTTGCGGCACCGGTAAGATCGGAAGATTGTATCTGTGTTTTAATAAGCGTGCTGTACATGGCTACTCCACTTAGTGTAGCGCCCAGGTCATCGTGCAATTCCATTGATATCTTGTTTCTCACTTTTTCTATCGCTAATTGGGCGTTCATTTTTTCGATGGCAAGTTGCTTTTCCTGCACATACCATTTTTTTAAAATGGCCCCCTGGTAAAAGAACATATCCGCCAGTATGCCTACTCTCATAAACAACAGCGGATAACCAACGGTTATAACATTACGTATTCCATGGCGTTCGAGGACGATCATCAAAATAGTTGCGGCATTGCCAAGTATATTAAAAAACATGCCCCAGGTTACCCATCCTGAACCTCGCAATTTGTACCTGCGTATAGCAACAATATAAAAGAGACTTACGCTGGCTGCTAAAAAATTGGAAATATAGAAAACTGGTTGCGTTTCTTTCGAGATATAGCGAAGAAGAAAAAAAATCGCTATTAAAAAAGGTGTCAAAAAAAGTATAAGCCTGAAAAGATTATCCGTTACTCTGTTGTTGTAAATATCTTTAAAGAAATACTTTAAGAAAAAGATATAGGCTGTATTAGTGATGATGATAAGCGGAATATTACCGTTAATATATAATGCCGAGCTAAAAACCTTCTCATCCTCCAATCCAAAAAAAGTGAAAGGAGCATTTAAATAAAAGTAGGCAGCAGAAAGCAATAAAAACAGCGAATAATGAAGAACGTCTTTTCTTTTGGTTATGAAGTACAGCAACAGCAAAAAAAGGCCCTGGAAAACCAGAACCCCTTGAACTAAAGGGTAAAAACGTTCAATATGGCTGTTGTAAAATACCAAAGTTGTAAGACTGTTTGCCGACATTTTCGGAATGCTCTTTTATTATACGAAATTACAAGCTGTGGAATATGGCAGCGATGAACGCCTGGATAACGGGTTGTAATGATTAAGAGGTGTTAATACGCAGTAATACCGTGCAGCCTTTACCTGCTACTGATTGTATGTTACAATCAGCTCCTATTTCAGTTGCTCTTTGCTGCATGTTTTTCAACCCGTTACCTGCTTTAACAGTATTGGGCTCAAAGCCCTTTCCATTATCAGCAATAAGGTATTCAATATATTGGTCGGTTTGATTGATAGAAAATCGAAGCAGATCACCTTCACTATATTTGACGGCATTATTGATGGCTTCTTTACAAAGCAAATAGAGATTATGCCTCTGCTCAAAAGCCAATGGATGATCAGAGGTCATATTGTTTGCAAATTGCAGCTGCATTTTTTTTACGGCAGCCATATTGCGGGCATAATCTTCCAGTTTCTGGTTGAAATCCTCCAGGGAAAGCTGGTCTGTCTTCAGCAGCCATATCATATCACCCAGCCTGTCTACCATTTGAGTAGATGACTCCTTTATAATGTCTAAAGATTTTTCAGCGCCGGAAAGACTGGATGATTTTATTTGCGACTTGATAAGGTTACTATACATAGCTACCCCGCTTAATGTAGCACCCAGGTCATCGTGCAATTCCCGGCTGATACGTAAGCGCTCGCGAAGAACAGCTTTTTCATTTAATGCCCTGCTCTTTATTTTTTGAATATAGAAATACATGGCGAGCAAGCCGCCTGCGGCAATTGCAGCAATAACCAATAAGATTAGTTTTGTTGTATTACTGTTGTATTCAAGCTGCTGCATTGCTTTCTCCTGCCGGGATACCTGCAGCAGTTGCGAGGTATTTTTAAGTATAAGCTGCTTTTGGTTTATTTCAGAATTAGTTTTTGCAAGCTGCAGCTTTTGTATCATTAGCTGTTGCTGTTGTTGCTCGCTAAGTAAATTTGCGAGCGATATCTGCTGTTCCCGTTCCAGCATTCGCAGATTATTTTGAGCCAATGTCAGTTTCTGTTTATCAATAAGCTGCTCCTGCACAAGTCTTGTATTTTCTGAAAGCAGCAGCTGTTTTTCTTTCTCTTCCACCTGGTATTTTACATTCAGCTCATTAATGATTTTTGCTTTATCAGCATTGAAAATGGAATCATTAATGGATATGCTATTTTTGATGGCTTCAAAGGCGGCAGTGTAATTTCCACGCTGCCTGTATAAATCGGCAAGACTGATGAGTGTGTTTTTTTTTAATTCTCTCTCATCTGTAATATTTTCCAGTACCTGTATATACGCTCTTTCGGCATCCTGCAGGTTGTTAAGATTTTTGTAGGTATCGGCTATGTGCTTTTGAAACGCGAGCCGAGAAAATTTCAGACCATTTTTCTCCAACTGTAATCCTTTCTGATAATGTGCCAGGGCTTTTTCATAATTTTTTTCTTTTGACTCTATATTCCCCAGAACAGTAAAGGCCATACTACGCAACAATGTACTGTCATACCTGTATGCAATCATCAGGCTGCTGTCAATATACTTCCTGGCCTGTGCATAGTTGTCCATCTTATAATATACATTACCAACGCCGCTAAACGCACTGATCAGGTAATTGCTATCGCGGGCAGCTTTTGCTGCATCTATTGCATTTGTCGTCCAGTACAGGGCGTTTGAATAATCATTGTTCCTTGAAAAAATAGTTCCGATAGACTGGGAGAATATAGAAACCGTAGTATTATTTTGAAGTTGTTTGGCATGCGAGACCGCTCTGAAATAATAAGAGGTGCTGCTATCCATTTTATCGGCATAATTATAAACACGCCCAAGTGCAGCATTCAGATACATCAATTGTTCGTCTTTCTCCTTCCCTGCTATCGTCATTGTTTTTGCGGTCTCCAATCCCTTACGTCCGTAATAAATAGCCGAATCATACTTTCCCAATTCTGTGTACAGATGTATAAAATTGCTGTACATCATACACATCCGGGTAGGTTTCGCTTTGCCGGCAATAAAATATGGCAGCGCCTGTTTCATGAAAAATAAGGCGCTGTCATTGTTCCTCCTGGAATATGTAACCGCCATTGCATTGTGTGCTTCAGCAATACCCAGGTCATACTTTATATTTTGGCTAAGAACTAAAGCCTGCTGCGCAAACATCCTGGCCGAGTCCCGGTATTTAACAGGCATTAAGTTTGCATAGGTAATAAGCGCTTCTACTTTTTCAGCAGCATTTGCAGATGTTTTAATAATATTTCTTAAGCTATCACTTTTTTTGTTTTGGGAAAATGCCGGACAATAAAACCAGGTGTAAAAAAGCAGTGTTATGGTAACCGTTAACCATTTCATTAGTTTTTGCTATTTTGCTTTTAGAGAATTTGCATAAGAAATAATATAAACTTATTTAAACTTCTTAATATATAAAATAGCCTTTTTGAGTGATGTAATACCCCCAATGAGGTATTTTTCTTTCGCTATTTAAGCAAGCCCTGCTGCCTGGCTTTAAGCACCGCTTCGCTGCGGCTGCTGACATGCAGCTTTTTATAAATGTTTTTGGCATGAGTGCGCATGGTTTCGTAGCTGATGAAAGCCATTCCAGCAATGGTTTTATAATCATTGCCCTGTGCTATCAGGGACAGCAATTCCTTTTC
>DAOLFI010000242.1:0-5639 GCA_035326385.1 Niabella sp. | reverse complement strand
TGAAGTCCATTAGCCAATACGCGGGTAAACATCGCCAGCAAATGGGCTTTTACTTTATTCCCTTCGCTATCTGGACCTGGAAAAGCGGAATTGACAGGGACAAGCTCCAGCACACGGATGCTTATATACGGGATGTGACTTTAAAAGACAATAACGGCAAAACCATTATTTATAAAGAAGGAGACTTTGGTGCTTACCCTTTAGATCCTACACATCCTGCCACCCGGCTGCGCATTATTACCGAATTGCAAAAAGCAAGAGCTATTGGTGCAAAATTTTTAAAGATCGACTTTTTAACTGCAGGTGCGCTGGAAACACCCAGGCATTACGACCCCAACGTACGATCGGGTTTACAGGCCTATAACAAAGGCATGAAAATGCTTCAGCACTTAATTGATTCCATTCTAGGCCCCGATATATTTATTACCCATGCCATATCACCTGCATTTCCACACCAGTTTGCCCATGCACGGTTTTTATCTACCGATATTTATTCTCATTTCCGTGATGATATGGATGGATTTCCACACCACGGCAGCACGGCATCTTCTATGATCTCCAACGCTCACCTGGGCTGGATGCAGGGAACATTATTACCCTATTCCAACCTGGATGTATTAGTGATGAACAACTTCCAGAACAACCCTGCTATTTCTGAAAAGGATATTAGGGTAAGACTTTTTTCATTGATCACACTTGGCAGTATCCTGGGAGATGGCTCCGACTTCAGAAAGCCGGTTGCTAAAGAACGGGCAAAACTTTTTCTAGATAATAAGAATATAGCTGATTACTTTGCAGCGCCTGAAGCATTTGAGCCGTTACAATTACCGGATGGATTAAAACAGGATCAGCAAATATCTTTTTATCTTCCCGGCAGTACAGTTTTGGTATCGGCTTTTAATTTCCACCAGCAACATGATTTTATACAGGAAATTGATCGCAAACGATTGGGACTTAAACAAAATACAAAATATATGGTGCAGGATTTTTTAACAGACCAGGTTGTGGGTCATGTAGCACCTGATCAACCTTATGTAAAAATTACTGTTCCTATAGCTGATGCTATATTGATCAGGCTGGTACCTGTAAAATAATCATCTCTTGCAATAATGATAAAATACGAATAATGAAAATTTTTAAGAACGCTTTACTTTTTTTGAATGTCTTCCTGACAGGTAACAGCATTTTTGCACAAACCGTTACCATTCCTATTGAAACAGACAATGTGGCCATTGCTTTGCAAACAGATGCTCAAAAACATTTAAAAATCGTACACTTTGGAAAGCCGCTGCAAAACAAAGCAGAATATGAAATGACCGCTGCAATTTTCGACAGGAAAGAAGAAGGCTCCAACAATAATAACCTTGCCTTTTCGGTAGCCGGCATCAACAGCAATACAGTTGAGCCAGCCATTGCTGTAGTACATACAGATGGCAATAATTCTATTGACCTTATTTATCAAAATCATACAATAAACAACACCAATGACGGGGCTGTATTAACTACTGTTACTTTAAAAGACCCGGTGTACCCGGTTACAGTGAAGCTGTTTTATAAAGCCTGGAAAAATGAGGATGTGATTGAGCAGTGGAGCAGCATACAGCACCAGGAGAAAGGCAATCTGCAACTAAATAAATATGCTTCTGCCAATTTATACTTCTTCAACCGCGATTATTTCCTTACCAGCTATAACGGTGTTTGGGCAAGAGAGCTGCAGCCCGAGCATACGCAATTAAAACAGGGAATGCACACCATTCAATCAAGGCTGGGAACAAGAGAAAACCTCCAATCCTCTCAAAATTTTATGCTGGCTTTTGATCAAAAAGCCACCGAGAACTCAGGGACGGTAATGCTGGGGCAGCTTGCCTGGCACGGCAATTATGCCATACAGTTTGAAACAGATGCTTATCAGAACCTGCACTTAGTAGCTGGAATCAATCCTTATCAATCCGTATACGAGCTAAGACCGGATGAAGAGTTTGTTACTCCCCGCTTTATTTATACATTATCTCACGAAGGTATGGGCAAAGGAGCCCGCAACCTGCATAACTGGATGCGCAATCATAATTTGCTGGATGGCAAAGGAGAACGTCTTACCCTGCTGAACAACTGGGAAGCCACTTATTTTGATTTTGACCAGGAAAAACTGACAGGCCTTTTTAGCGGAGCCAGAGAAATAGGTGTAGATATGTTCTTACTGGACGATGGATGGTTTGGTAATAAATACCCGCGCAACAGTGATAATGCAGGGCTGGGCGACTGGCAGGCCAATAAAAAGAAACTGCCTGACGGAGTTCCTTACCTCGTTCAGGAAGCAGGTAAACAGGGCGTTAAATTCGGTATCTGGATAGAACCCGAAATGGTAAATCCTAAAAGTGAGTTATACGAAAAAAAGCTGGATTGGGTGATAAGAGAAGAGAAACGCCCTGAGATTCTTTTTCGTAACCAGATGGTGTTGGACCTTACCAATCCTGAAGTACAGGACTTCGTATTTGGCGTGGTGGATCAATTATTTATCCAGAACCCCAGTCTGGCCTTTATTAAATGGGATTGTAATGCCCCTGTTTTTAACGGCCATTCCAAATATCTTGAAAAGAAAAAGTTGCCGCAATCACATTTGTATGTAGCGTATGCCCGGGGGCTGGAAAATGTTTTAAAAAGAGTTCGTGCAAAATATCCTAAAGTGCCCATGATGCTCTGTTCCGGCGGCGGTGGCCGCACAGACTATGAGCTGCTGAAATATTTTACCGAGTTCTGGCCAAGCGACAATACCGATCCGCTGGAGCGTGTTTTTATGCAATGGGACTATTCTTATTTTTATCCATCGCTTGCAGTATGCAACCATGTAACCGAATGGAGCAATAAGCCGCTGAAATACAGGATAGATGTAGCTTCCATGGGAAAGATGGGCTTTGATATAGATGTAAAAAAATTAAAGGCTGAAGAGCTTGAATTTTGCAAGCAGGCGATAAAGAGCTATAATGGCTTTAAAAACATTGTATGGCAGGGTGATATGTATCGGTTAAAAAGCCCGTACGAAACCAATATGGCTTCCATGATGTATGTAAGCACCGATAAAAACAAAGCAATTATGTTCAATTACCTGTCTGACTGGCGCTATATATTCACTGCTACTCAAAGTCCTGTACGATTACAGGGTTTGGATGCCAATAAAAAATACAGAATAACAGAGCTCAACCTGCCTGCGGGCCAGCAATCACCTATTGACAGCAATAAAGTTTACAGCGGCGATTTTTTGATGAATGCAGGATTCAATCCTTTTGTTAATTTAAACAGAACAAGTGTGGTGCTGAGCATTGAGGCAATATAAGATACAAAACAGGTTCATGTTCCTTTTGACGCCGATAGTGCCAGACCCGGAACATTTTTGAAGACCCGTATATCTCCTGCTGGTCGAAAGCAATCGCTCAGGGAGTTCTTCGCCCCCTGGTCCGGGCTTATGGCCTTTCCCCTCTCAAGAGCTGGCATCAGGCGTTCACATCATTATACGTTTTAAATATAAAATGTTATACATCCCAGGTGTTGAAGCAGCATTTAAAAAATAAATGTTCCTTAGATTTGCCGGGAATCAGATGGGTTAAAAAATACCGATAATAATAACCTTTACTGATCCATTTAATGATTATGTCACATGAGCGAACCATCCAGTGAAAATAAAAAAGTAAAAGAAGGCTTTTTAGGACAGAAAATGATTGTGCTTCCTCCGGGGGTTATTAAGAATATGACACACAATCCCATAACAGAAGCCCTGCATCCTACCGCTGTAGGCTATTACCCAAGAGCAGCAAGACATGACAGGGAGCGCAAACATGGAAGTCAGCAATATATTTTACTGTATTGTATTGAAGGAAGCGGGACGATACATGTATCAGGAAAAAAATTTGAATTAATACCGAACACCTTCTTTATAATACCTAAACAGAAAGCACATCATTACAGCAGCAGTGAGGAGAATCCCTGGAGTATTTACTGGGCTCATTTTTTAGGCACACAGGCAGAGACGTTATATAAAAGATATTCAAAAGATGGTGTACCGGTAGTTCAGAGTGTTCCTTATGATGAGCAGCGTATTAAATTATTTTCCCTGTTGTACTCTATTTTAGACCAGGGCATCAGCATCCGGAACCTGGAAGCAAGCAGTATCCAGCTGCTGCAGTTTTTATCGTCCTTTATTTATCATGAAGAATTATATCCCAATTACTATCATGAAGATCAAATTTCCAAATCGATAGAATACATGAAAGAGAACCTGGACAAAGCCTATACCATTCATGAGCTTGCCTCCCGTTTCAGATATTCAGTTTCTCATTACTCAGATCTTTTCAAGAAAAAAACAGGCTACTCTCCTATTCAATATTTCAATCACCTTAAGATACAAAAGTCATGTCAGTATCTCTGCTTCACCGATATGAATATAAAAGAGATCTGCAGCATGATCGGGTATGAAGATCAATATTATTTTTCCAGGATGTTTAAAAAGCTGATGGGCGTATCTCCCGCCAAGTATAAAAGCCAATATAAGAAACAATAAAAGAGCTGTAACTAAGCTGCATCGGACTTAACCAGCCATTCATTTTTTCAAATGCCTGTATCATCTTTAAATAATAACCAATAAGGTTACGGATATCTAATCGGGATTAGTTAATTACATAGTCCTTTAAATATTCAAACGGTTTTTGCAACATGCCATTTCGTGCTATAGTAGCACGTTCAATTACGGGACTTCCTCCGGTTAACAGATCGTCTAAAACATACTTTATCAGTTGTTCGCCAAAATAGCGGCTGGCATCTCTTGGTAATTCATTTGGTAAATTGCTCACTGCCATAATATCTATAGAGCCTGGCTCATAAGGCTGCGTTTTTAGTAATGTGCTGCGGCTGATACCATATACAGCGTCCTCAATAGACTGACTTGCTATATTAATGGGGACGGAACCATTTTTATCATCAGCAACATCTGCAATTGTCTGAATAATAAAATCTTCTTTCTTAATATCGGAGCTGTGAAAAAGAGGAGGTATTCCTTCTTCCCAATATACGCCGTTTAATAAAATATCGGTTTGCGCTGCATAAGGCAGAAATTTACATAAATAGTGCTGTGGGTTTTTATGAAAATCCTCCCGCAAATAACTGCCTGTAACCTCATGTTCATATAAAAAGCTTCCTTTTAATTGCGTATATACCGGATAGGAGAATCTTCTTATCCTATAGTCTTCCGGTTCCACTTCGTGAATACCCATCAGGTTCATTACTTCAATCAGTCCGTGTGCCACACGTCCGCTGCCGGTAACAGCAACTTTCATATTGGGCAGCCGCAGCCCAAAATAAGTATGAATAAGCTCTTTAAAACTTCTTTGTTTATATACCCGTTCCAGGTTATACAGTCCTGTTCTTTTTCCATAAGCCATAATACCGTTATGGGCGCCAACAATACCGGCAAAGAATCCGAACCCTATGATCCGTTGTCCGTCTTCATGTTCCAGGCATTCGTAATCAATCAGTGTTATATTTTTATCGAGTATGGTTTTCAGTAATGATTTATTATGAGGTTGTTTCTTTTTAGTGTGTGAAAAAAAAAGGTATGTTTTATTTTCAATGAGGCTGGCGGCCGGCACTTC
>DAOLFI010000241.1:0-5643 GCA_035326385.1 Niabella sp. | reverse complement strand
AGTAGGCGCTGTGTGAGGCAGTATCCCATTATTGAATATCCGGCCACTTGTTACCTCTTTCCGGGCATAACTGGTATCCCGCATATTTCCTACCATAGGCTCTGTTCCCTGTACATCCCGCCAGTCCTGCATCCATTTAGTATAAAAGGCCCCCATCTCGTAATTGAGCAAACCAGTTTCTGTAGTGGCGTGTGCATCTCCTCCATATCCCATACGCTCACGTTGCGGACAATCAACAATCATTCCGCCAAGGGAAAGATTTTCAAAAGTCCACTTTACTTTGTTATATATCCAGTTCTGCAGCGTATCAGAGCACTGGAAATGGCTGGCATTCTCATAAGCAGTGCGCACCATCCATCCTTTAATATCATCAGTAGAAGGTTTCTCCCTGAGGCCTTTAATCGTGATCCACCTTCCTGAGCTATAATTGAACCTGTTTTTAAAAATTCCTTTCCCGCTTTTGCCCATAATAAAAGCGCTGCGAATACCGAAAGTCATTTCATCCTGCTCTCTTTCGGAATAATAAAACCTGATACTATCACCCGGATTACCCTTCAATTTCACTTCTGTCCAACCAGCAAAGTTCACGCCCATATCCACCCTGAAAGAACCATCCGGCTGCTCTTCAATACGCACAGGATCTATTTCTTTGATAAGCCTGTTGCCCTGCAGGTTTTGCGCTGACAATCGCAAATCAACCGGGTAAACAGTTGCCTGCTGCCAATGACCATCATCCAGGAAAAGACTTGCCCAATTGTCCAGGGCCTTATTATCATCCCATAATTCCCCACCCATGTTTCTGAAATCCCAGGTACCCATCAGCTTATTAGGACTTGCATGATATTTCCATGTGCCATCGGTTATTAAGGATAACAGGGGACGGGAAAGCGCTGTTGGGTTTTCTTCGCTGTACATATCTACCTGTGCGGTAACTATTGGGGTTAAAGGTCGCGAACCGTCTACATCATAACCAGCAAAAATAGACCAGGAGGTCCCCAACCAGATACCGATTACATTTTTTCCTTTTTTCAAAAACTTCTCAATGTCATAAGCAACATATCTTGCTCTTTTAGTATGATCCGTTGCAACCGGTGCCAGCACTTCATCTCCAACACGCTTACCATTGACATATAGCTCATGGTACCCCACAGAAGCCACAAACAGCGTCGCTTTTTTGGGTAGGAGCTTTAAATCAAATCCTTTTTTCAGCCAGGGATCCCAGATATTATTATCTCCCGAAACCGGGTTAAAAAGCTCATTTCCGCCAATCCATTGCCCCTTCCATTGATCGTTTAAGATACCGGTGCTCCATTGGGCAGCAGTACTCCAATCTGAAATCTTGTTGTCCTGGTCTTTAACTGCAACTTTCCAATAATAGGTACGGTCTGAGAACAAAGGAGATCCGTTAAATACAATGTGGCCCATATCGGCAGCACTTATCCAGCGCGAATCCCATATATCTCCCACCCCTTTGCTGATCATCTTTTGAGTGCTTGCTACAATAATTCTATATGCCGCCTGTTTTTGAGCAAAAGCTTTTTTATCCTTTGTTTCCAGCACCCAGCTAAACCGGGGCTTTTTAACATCTAAACCCTTCGGATCAGTCAAATATTCCACTTTTAACTTAACCGGAGTTAAAGCAGATCGGGTTTGTGACATACAAATGGCTGGCAGTAGCAGGAAAGAAAGGATTACAGCTATTTTCTTCATATTTTCTGGCAAATCGTTTATAAAATGGTTAAATAGCCCTGTAAGATACGATATACTCCTTTCCCAGCGATATCTCTATCTTATAACTTTTGCTGTTTCTCTTTTAATAACAACACTATATTCCCTAAAAGACATACTTATTGATCTCATTAAGAGGTTAACATGGGGTTGGCATCCATTCTTTTAATGTTACCAGATTGGACGGTAAAGGTTGATTATTCCAGGTATAGTGCAATGCCAGTGCTGCTCCCAAAGCAGTACCCTGCGCCATAGATGTGGCAAGTACTTTTTTACCGGAAAAAGTATTTGCCAATAGTTGCATATAGATCTTATTTCTACAAAAACCACCATCTACATATATATTCGCTACCTTATTATCTTTTAATACCATATTTGTAGAGCTGGCCTGTTGTGTCATCATATCCAACAATAATTGGTGATACGCTTCTTCAGCATCATCAAAAAAAGACAAATCCCTCAGATGAAAAGCACAGGGAGTTGTAGCATTGATAAGATGATCATTTTGGTGCTCACCCTGTATGAATTGATTTTTGTTTTTTAATTTCTCAATCACAGAAGCATTATATTCCATCTGATTCAGACAATCTTCCGCAATATTAAAATGCATAGCAACTCTTTTTACCTGTTGACTGTAATCATTGCCTGCAAAAAGCATGGTGGTTTTTACCGGGCTTCCCTGGTAAGTAAGATAACTTAAACATCCTCTTTCTAATTCTGCTGCCGTTGGCAATTGCTTATTAAAGGGATTAAGACTGATCACCCAGGTGCCGGTGGAAAGGATGATAAAAGGTTCTTTAAAGCTATTCAGATAAGGAGTGATAGCTGCGGAGCTGTCATGAAGACCTGTTCCCACAACAATGGTATCGCCTTGCTTTTCATTTACGATCCTCAAACCTGTATCTCCTTTTGTTACCGGCGCCAGTTTCACTCTTATCCCTTCCTCTTCCAGCCAGGGATGATAGTTCCCGTCAGAAAAATTCCACATGGCCGAATGGCAACCCAAGCTGGTCATTTCCGCCTGCCTTTTCCCGCTGATCAAAAAGCTAAGATATTGAGGAAGGTGCAGTGATGTACTTATACGATCAAACGTGCCGGACTTTATTTTCTTCAGCCAATAAAGTTGCAGACCTGCATTCAGGTGGCCCATAATGGGGGAACTGGTGTTTTCGGAAAAAAAAGGTACACCTCCTCTTGCTGCAAGAAATTCTTCCATCAATGGCTCGGGGTAAGATTTCAAATAATTATACAGATGTCCTATTCTTTTTCCTGCTGCATCCAGATGCACCAATGAGGCGCCGTAAGTTGAAAAATTAACCGCTTTCAACTGAAACTCCAAGGAACACTTTAATTGCTCAAATTGCATCAGCACCCATGAGGAAAGCCTCTCTATATCTTCGCAAGGGAATCCATCATCATCCTCTATCTCATCAAACGCTATAACTTCCTCTTTCAGCACATGTTGAAGCGAAGGTAAAATTACTTTATTCATATATTTTTTTTAGTTCACAAACTAAAAACATACCTCGCAATATAAAAACGGCAATATTGGCTAATTTATGGAATATATTGTCATCCTTATTATTTATTAACTATATTTAGGACAATATTATCAATGAATGAAACCGGTATTTGAAGTCGTTACGCTCTCTGCAAACAGCTCTTTTACTATAAGAGAATTTACTGAAAAACGTTTTTCTGCACCGTACCACTATCATCCTGAATATGAGCTCACCTTAATCGTAAAAGGAAGTGGAAAACGGTATGTAGGTACGCATATGCAAGATTATCAGGCCAACGACCTTGTGCTCCTGGGTGTTAACCTTCCCCATTGCTGGAAGACTTCTGAGCAGGCAACAGCGCCTTCTGTTTCTATTGTTGTGCATTTCGGGAATAACTTTCCTGGCGATAATATCTTCCGCATTCCGGAAATGGCAAAGATTGCGCAGTTACTAAAAGAAAGCAGCAATGGCCTGTATTTTAAAAATCAAACAGAGACTGTAAAAAAAATGATGCAGGTTATTTTGGGAGAGAGCGACAAGTATAGGAGACTGATACTATTACTTGATCTGCTGCATTATCTTGCTACAGCTACCAAATATACTCCACTGCAAAAGAAAAGCGAACTAGCCTCCCTCTCCCTTTCTGATAAGGAAAGAATCCACGAAGTGTTTGCATACATTGTCGATAATTTTCAGCATGATATTTCACTGGATGGGGCAGCAGCAATCGCTAATTTATCATGTCATGCCTTTTGCAAATATTTCAAACGTATGACACGCAAAACTTTTATCGAAGCTGTAACGGACTACAGGATTGACTTTGCTGTTCGTGAATTAATCAATACCAATAAACCCATAGTCCATATCTGCTATGAAAGCGGCTTTAACGATGCCTCCAACTTTTACAAAACTTTCAAAAAGAGGTTTAATATAAGTCCTTTACAATATCGAAACTCTTTTAAAAAAAAGCTGAATTAATAGCTTTTTACAAAGCCCTGTTATTTCGGTACATATGCAACATTATGCTACTTCAGATCCAGCTTTATCTGCAGCTCTGTAAATTGCTTTTCATCAATCGCAGAAGGGGCATCCAGCATTACATCACGGCCACTGTTGTTTTTAGGGAAAGCAATAAAATCGCGGATGCTTTCGCTGCCACCTAAAATAGAACAAAGCCTGTCCAGCCCAAAAGCAATACCACCGTGGGGCGGTGCACCATATTCAAAGGCTCCTAAAAGGAACCCGAATTTATGTTGCTGCTCCTGCTCGTCCATACCCAGTGCTTCAAACATTTTTTGCTGCAATTCTTTTTGATAGATACGGATACTGCCGCCACCAATTTCATTACCATTCAATACCATATCATACGCATTAGCTTTAATGCCGGCGTAAGGGTGTTTCAGGTATTCAGCAGCATTTTCAATAACAGGGTTATTATTAATCATTGTATCAATATCAGATGGTTTAGGCGATGTAAAAGGATGGTGCCTTGCCACCCACCTGTTCTCTTCTTCTGCATATTCAAACAACGGGAAATCGAGCACCCAAAGCAATTTAAACTCATCGTCTTTTCTTAAACCCAAACGCTTCCCTATTTCCAGGCGAAGCTCGCTGGCGGCTTTACGGGTACGCTCTTCTGCACCTGCCAGTATCAAAATCAAATCACCGACTTTGGCGTTTGCTGCATCCGCAATAGCTTTCAATCTTTCTTCGCTGTAAAATTTATCTACACTGCTTTTGTACGTTCCGTCTGCATTACACTTAATAAACACAAGGCCTTTCATGCCTATTTGCGGCCGTTTTACCCACTCTGTCAGCTCGTCGGTTTGCTTACGGGTATATTCGCTGCAGCCGGGCGCCGCAATGGCTATTACTGTTTCGGCCCCATCAAATACCTGGAAACCGGCGCCATCTACCAGGTGCGTATACTCTTCCTTATCTGCAAAAACATGTTTAGGATATTTGATATTAAGCAATTTCATCCCAAAGCGGATATCCGGTTTATCATTACCATATTGCCACATGGCTTCCTGCCAGCTCATCCGTTCTACAGGCTCATTATAACCTATTCCTTTAACAGCTTTAAAAACATATTTGATCAACCCTTCAAACATACCCAGCACATCCTCCTGCTGCACGAAAGCCATTTCGCAATCTATTTGTGTAAACTCCGGCTGGCGGTCGGCACGCAGGTCCTCGTCCCTGAAACACTTTACAATCTGGTAATAACGATCATAGCCGCTTACCATTAATAATTGCTTAAAAGTTTGCGGAGATTGCGGCAACGCATAAAATTCGCCGGGGTTCATACGGCTGGGCACTACAAAATCCCTCGCCCCTTCAGGAGTTGATTTTATCAGGAAAGGCGTTTCAATGTCCATGAAATTTTGCTGATGCAGGTAATCCCGTGTAG
>DAOLFI010000240.1:0-5659 GCA_035326385.1 Niabella sp. | reverse complement strand
TATTCCCGGGAGTAATTGACGACCAGGTACACTTTCGGGAACCGGGATTAACTCACAAAGCCAATATTTATACAGAAGCAAAAGCTGCTGTTGCCGGCGGTGTGACCAGCTTTATGGAAATGCCCAATACCGTACCGCCCGCATTTACGCTCGATCTGCTGGAAGACAAATATAATATAGCTGCCCAAACCTCTTTAGCTAATTATTCTTTTTATATAGGCACTAATAATACCAATGCGGCAGATGCTTTATCGGCCAATGCTTTTAAAGACCGCATTTGCGGCATCAAAATGTTTATGGGCAGCAGTACCGGGAATTTATTAGTGGATAACCCGCTGGTACTGGAAAAAATTTTCAGCGAAAGCGAAATGCTGATCGCTACGCACTGTGAGGATGAAAAGATCATTAAAGCTAACATGCAAAAGGCCCTGGATTCGGGACGCGAGCTTACTGCTGCCGATCACCCTGTTATCAGGAATGAAGAGGCCTGCTTTGAATCTTCTTTTTACGCTGTTCAACTGGCTAAAAAGCACAATGCAAGGCTGCATATCCTGCACATCAGCACAGAAAAAGAGCTCCAGCTTTTTTCCAACATGCTGCCCCTGAAGGAAAAAAGGATCACAGCAGAAGTTTGCGTGCACCACCTGCACTTTACAGCAGATGATTATACACAGCAGGGCAATTTTATAAAATGCAACCCGGCCATTAAAGCGGCGCCTAATAAAGAAGCCTTATGGAAGGCCTTGCTGGATGATCGTTTGGATGTAATTGCCACCGACCATGCGCCCCATACTTTTGAAGAAAAAAACGAACCTTACCTGAAAGCGCACGCCGGACTGCCACTGGTACAGCATTCGCTGCCTCTTATGTTATATTATCACAGCCAGGGGAAAATATCGCTTGAAAAAATTGCAGAAAAAATGAGCCACGCAGTAGCTGACTGCTTTTCTGTTAAAGAAAGGGGGTATATACGCGAAGGCTATTTTGCTGACCTTGTAATTGTAGATACCCGGAAACCTTTTACTGTTGGCAAAGAAAATATTTTATATAAATGCGGATGGAGCCCGTTTGAAAAGGCAGGGGAGAATGGCAGCGCCTTCCGTTTCCCGACAAGCATTACCCATACTTTTGTAAACGGACATTTAGTTTATGGAAACGGGCAGTGGGATGAGTCTATAAAGGGAGAAAGGCTTTTGTTTGAGCGATAGGCTGAAGATGACAGATGACAGTTCACAGGGATGAAAGGTTTAAAAGTTGTTAAAGATGGGTTGAAGAATGTTTAATAGTGGCATAAGGGGTAACAAAGCGTGCGAAGACATACTATCAGCACATAGTATAGAAATTCCATACTGTTAACAGTTGTCTCCCCGAGCCTGATAATTGATACGCGCTACTGAAACTTGAAACTTTGAACCTGAAACCAGAAACCAGTAACTTATACCATGCAGATAGACGATATTTCTTTTAACGATATTTCCATATTCCACCAGGAAGAAAGCTATTCTATTTTCCATAAGCTCAACTTTACACGTACTGAAGGCGGCAAAGAGTGGCTTCGTCATTTCTTTTCTTCGCCTTTCAACGATGTCAAAAAAATAACGGGCACGCAAAACATCCTTAAAAAGCTGATCTTGCAAGTGGATGAATGGCCCGAAGAGATATCCAACGGAACCGTGCTGGTAATGATCAAATTCCTGGATTATGCTTTGGATACCATTGGCGATAACCCTTCGGCCGTTGATGCTTTTATGTACCGGCTGCTGCACAGCGCCGACTATTCGATGGCGAAATTTTCCATCAAACATTTTACTGATTTTTTCAGGGGACTTAAAAAGATCGAGGGCATATTGTGCGATGTAGACATGCCGGCGAATTTCAAAATCTATATAGATCGTATCAGTCATCTGCTCAGCTGCATTGAGCCGTTCAGGCAAATGGCTGATATAGGTAAAGATGAAGCCCTCCCCCAGCATAAGACCCTGTATTTTGCTACCAATGTTCGCGGCCGCTATAAATTTGAAGTGCAGGAACTGATAGACATTTACAGCCGGCTGGATGCCTGGTATGCCATGGCTTTTGCTGTAAAGAAATACAACCTGCATTTTCCTGTATTTATAGAAAGCGACAGTCCTTTTATTGAAGCCAAAGGCTTATATCATTTGTTATTGCACAACCCTGTTCCCTATCATTTGCAAATGAGCCCGGAGCAGAACTTTCTTTTTTTAACGGGGGCTAACATGGCGGGAAAAAGCACACTTATCAAATCGGTAGGGTCCTGTGTATTTTTAGCCCATATAGGTATGGGTGTACCGGCTACAGAAATGAGGCTTACCATGTTTGACGGCCTTATCAGCAATATTAATGTAACAGATAATATTGTGAAAGGAGAAAGCTTTTTCTTTAACGAAGTGCAGCGTATAAAAAATACGGTTCAAAAGATTAATGATGGAAAAAAATGGCTGGTGTTGATTGATGAGTTGTTTAAAGGCACCAATGTGGAGGATGCCATGCGCTGCTCTTTAACAGTTATTAGAGGACTGGTGAAAGTAAAAACCTCGCTGTTTGTACTGTCTACCCATTTATATGAAACAGGAGAAGAGCTGAAAGAGCTTCCTACCATCGCCTTTAAACATTTTGAAACAACGGTTACAGACGATGCTTTGTCTTTCAGTTACCAGCTCAAAGAAGGTATCAGCAAAGACCGGCTGGGCTACCTCATTCTTAAAAGGGAGAAAGTAGTAGAGCTGCTGGAGCGTTTATAATAACTACATAGTATATATGCCTGTAAGTAGCGTCATTGCCGCATTGATGTTTGTGTGAGACGGGTCTTGCACCAATGTATAAAAGTTCTCGTCAAAAAAACTCCGGAGCAGCCAATAGTCTTCCGTGCTAAGCAAGCTGATGGCATGCCGGTATTTTAATGCAATAACAAGCCCGTAAGCCTTGGACAACTCGTTCAGCCTGCCGGCAATATCAGTATATTTTACTGCAGCATCCAGGTGAATTACCGCAGCTGCAGCCAAAGCTCTTTCCAGGTTAAAATAAATAGTACCAATGGACGCGCTGCCTACACGTAGATCTCCTGCATACACAGCCGCTTTTCCTCTCCTGAAACTTTCATATACTCCTGCTCCGGGATTCAGCGAATTAGGCAGTGCGGAAAAATAACCGGCTATACTTAGCGGCCTGTCCTTAGGCACCGGCGCTGTTTCATAATTTTTATCAGGATCATAATTTTCAGGAAACCCGGTGTAATCATAAGCCAGCTCCCAGGTTTTATTGGCAGCTGCGCTATTTAGCTGGGCAAATACGTTTCTTAAAGCCATAGCGCCCAGCATGGCATTGGCCCAAACCTCATTATATGCTACCCCATCTTTACTAAAAAGTCTTTTAGCTGATACAGGAGTAGTTTGCATTTTCCAGCCAGCCGTGCCATTGCTGCCGGCTACATTATAAAACCTGCTGTTTTGTACCACAGAATCTGCGTACGCTTTAACAGAATCTGCATCACCTGTTGCTGATAGCAGGGTTACACTTGTCATCCTGTTCAGCGCGCTATCTCCATAAACAAAATCAGGCACTATTGTCTTTGTAAAAGGTTTTCCATGATTGGCCCACAAGGAATCAACAATAGCCTGGCTTAAGGCTCCATCAACTGACGTTGCCAGGTAGTTCTGCATACCGTGCATCATAATAACGCGGGCTTTGGCAGAAGAATCGGTATTTTCATATTTAAAAACGGCGGGAACCGAATAAGGCCGGAAAAAGGGTTCATTTTTAACGCAGGAAGCAAGACCCAGCGATAATAAAAAAACACTCAAAAGTCTAAAAAGCAAATTCATTGTATTGTACTTGGATAACGGAAAACTTTTCAAAAATACCGGTTTTAATTTAATGAAGCTGTTATCAGCATCAGAAACCAGGATAAACACATGATACATTCAAGTCTAAAGCCATTCATTCGGGCAAATAATACCTCTAATGCTCTGCAAAACATTTTGTTTCGCAGGGCTATAATATAGCCTTTAGCTACATTTAAAAGTAGCCAAAGGCTACACCATAGAGCTTCGGAACTATAAGTCCCAAAGGGCAATGGATTTTACCGGTATCTGTACATTCATTTATAATCATTGCAACCCTCAGGATTTAAAAAATGACCGGGTAAATAAGCCCCAAGGACTGACAGAATTATAAAATAAGGAGAAGCCCGCTAAAAAAACTCTGCCAGGAGTGAAATAAAGCATATAAGCCTTCAAAATCAGATGCGTTTGCCCTAGATCAGAAACATCTTCTGTTATCAAAATACTATTAAAATAATACATCTCATTAAAGTATTTCCGGAGGAAACTCTTATTTGCCAAGAGAAAATTTTTCCCCGTTCTATGGCTAATCTTTAGAGAAGAGAGCTGCTCTTCATTATTTACTCATAGATAAAAATGGAAAGATCATATCAGATAGAATACAGCGATCGTGATCATCCCGCAACATCACTGCTCCTTCCCCCTCATCGCTTCAAACTCCTTATTCATATCACTGATAAAATCAAGCACTTCTTCCCTTCCGTCTCCCTTAATAGCAGAGGTAATAAAATAAGGAGGCAATGCGGCCCAGTTCTCTTTTAATGCTTCTATAAATTGCTGAACATTATTGATGGTAGCACCGGGTTTATTCTTATCCGCTTTTGTGAATACTATGGCAAAAGGCACCTGCCACTCCCCCAGCTGGTTAATAAATTCGAGATCGATTTTCTGGGGCTCATGCCGGCTGTCGATCAGCACAAACAAATTGCCCAGGTTGGGGCGTTTCAGAATATAATCCTCGATCATGGAAGTCCAGCTTTTACGTTGCTTTTGCGAAACCTTTGCATAACCATAACCTGGCAGATCCACGAGGTACCAGCTTTTCCCCGCTTTAGCCTTAGCGCCGTTTTTGGCTATATCATTTATAATAAAATGATTGATCAGTTGCGTTTTACCCGGCGCCGACGATGTTTTAGCCAGGGCCTTTTTATTGCACAGCATATTGATCAATGAAGACTTACCCACATTGCTCCTGCCAATAAACGCATACTCAGCCTTATCTGCCGGAGGGCATTGTGTGTACATGGCACTGCTTTTTACATAAGATGCGGAAATGATTTGCATGAAAGAAGTAGAATATTAAATGTAAAATAATAAATGTTGTTTCTGGTTACAAGTTACTGGATGCTGGTTACTGGTAAAGGCCAAAGGCATAAGGTTTGATGCATAAAGCTTCCGGCTTTTAGCCTTTTGCTTCCGGCTTTTCGCTGTCATATCGTACACCTCATATCATATTATCTTATATTATGCTGACTCCCGCTAATAGTTCATAGCCATCCTGCCTTTCAACTTTTCACCCTTTAGACCTCCCTACTGCCAACAATCATCTGTCAACCGTTATCTGTCAACTACAGAGACGGTCTCAGCCTCAGGTAAAAAGGTATCTCAACCTGCTTTTTTACTCCATCTAATATAAGCTGGGCTGCCTGCCTTCCCATTTCCTCAAAATCGGTAGAAATGGTGGTAATGCCCTGCAATATCAGCTTTTTTAGAGGCGTTTCGTTATAACTGATCACCCCGATATCCCTACCCATCTGAAGCTTTGACTCCTTTATTTTTTCTATCAATGTTACCAGGTC
>DAOLFI010000239.1:0-5679 GCA_035326385.1 Niabella sp. | reverse complement strand
GGATTATGGCATGAATTATGAACCAGATGGTACAGAAATTCTATACAATAATCAACAATCAATGTTCAATATTCATCTGAACTTGTAACCAGTATCAGCATCCAATAACCGGAACTAGAAATTTGATACCTGGAACCTTCAAACCTTAAACTTAAAACACCTGAACCTGAAACTTAAAACTGCTCCCAACTTATTATCGCATTAGTATATTGCCTCATTAGCCTATTAGCTCATTATCACATTAGCATATTATCTTGTTAATCTTAAAAATACTGGCCGATACTGTCAACTATTATCTAAATTTGCCGCAGGAAAAATTATATACTTTCATGAACAGGCATTTTCTTTTTTCGGCTTTATTCCTTCTCGCTTCACTTTTTAGCTTTGGGCAGGGTTACCAGGTACAGTCCAAATACTTTGTGTATCTTCAGACAGAGCCGGCGCAGCCTTTCTATATAAAGATCAATAATCAGAAAATTGAAGCCAATGCTTCGGGATACCTCATTCTTCCCCAGCTCAAAGACGGGGATTATAAGCTGATAGTAGGTTTCCCGCAGGGTAAAACAGGAGAGCAATCATTCAATTTCCGAATAGATTCAAAAGATAAAGGGTATCTTATTAAAGATTATGGCGCAGATGGCTGGGGCCTGTTTGATCTGCAGACAATGGCTGTCCAGAAAGCAGTTAAACCGGGCACTGAGGCTGTAGCGGTAAAGAAACCCGAACCTCCCAAAAAGGAACCAGAGAGCGAACCCGTTGCAGCCGATGATGTTTCGGATTTTACAAAGGTTTTGTCGCAGGCAGCCAATGATCCCAGTTTGCTGGAAAAGCCCAAACCCGCCCCGGTTGAAGAAAAACCTGTTGAGGAGCAAGTGGCAGTAGTTACGCCTCCGGTTACCGTTCAGCCCGAGTCTGTTAAAAAGGAACCTGAGAGTCAGCCGGTGGAAGAAAGAACTGTGAGTACCCTACCTTCAAAATCTGAAAAAGGTATTAGCCTGGTTTACGATGACAGGAACGAATATGGCCAGGCAGACCCTATCACTATTTTTATACCAGAGCCGGGAGCTGCTTTAAACAGCGGCCCTTCGGCACAGGATAAGGCACAAACGGCTCCTGCAGTAACGAATACACCGGTAGCTGATGAGTCTAAAAAAGAAAATACTTTTAAAGTAGAAGAAAAACCCCCGCTGTCCCGGAACGAAGAAGTGAAGCAGCCGGCCAAAGCGGTAGTAAGAACAACCAATGCAGCCTGTAAATCGGTTGCCGATGAAGAAGATTTCTTAAAGCTGCGCAGAACAATGGCTACGCAGGTTAATGATGACAGCATGATTGCAGAAGCGCAAAAAGCTTTTAAGGCAAAGTGCTATACTACTGCACAGGTAAAATATTTAAGCAGCATGTTCCTTTCCAATGCAGGCAAGTATAATTTTTATGCAGCCGCTTATCCTCATGTTGCAGATAAAGAAAACTTTGCTTCTCTTGAATCTGAAATAAAAAATCAGGGGTACAAGGATAAGTTTAACAGCTTGCTTCAATAGTGAGCTGGGGTCAGGATTAAAAGCTATTCGGTCTAAAAACAATAACGTTTGCGCTATTTTCTTGAAGTTGCATATAAGGGAACACGGTACAGTGGCTTTCAGGCACAAAAAAATGCGCGTACCATCCAGGGTGAAATAGAAAAAGCCTTCCGGGTTTTTTTCAAAGAGCTGCCACACCTTGGAGGAGAGGATGGGAAAGGTTTCACCGGGTCTTCGAGGACCGATGCCGGGGTACACGCTTTGCAAAATTTTTTTCATTTTGACTGGGAAGAACAGTTTCAGCAAAAATGGATCTATAACCTGAATGCCATTTTACCGGGAGATATTGTTATAAAAAATGTGATAACTGTTGCCGGTGATGCGCATTGCCGTTTTGATGCGCTAAGTCGTACTTACCATTATCATATTTACCAATACAAGGATCCTTTTATTGCAGACAGGGCTTATTTCTATCCTTACACCATGGATGTTGAAAAACTCAACCAGGCCGCTGCTGTTATACAAGCCTATACAGATTTTACTTCTTTTTCAAAGAAGAATACCCAGGTGAAAACATTCAATTGTACTATCCTGCAAAGTGAGTGGATGCAAAGAGAGGGCCAGCTGATTTATGTGGTGTCGGCCAATCGCTTTTTGCGGGGGATGGTGCGCGCCCTTACTGCTACCATGCTAAAAGTAGGCCGGGGCATCCTTTCGGTAGAAGACCTTCATACCATCATCCAGTCCAAAGATTGCAGTAAAGCATTCTTCGATACACCGGCGCACGGATTAACACTGGTAGAAGTTACTTATTGATCTTCATATCATTATCCTTTATTTCATTTCTTCTAAACAGACGCAAATACTCTTTTGCCCTTTTTTGATTTGTTAAAGTAAATTTAATACTTAATTTTGAGTATAAAGCATCAGCTTTGCTGCCAAATACCTGCTTTCTTATGCAGAATGAAACATTACAGAAATTAAAAGGCGGGAGCCATAAAGCGTTCAGCATTATTTATGATGACTGGCATAAGAAGGTGTTTGCGTACTTTTTGCAAAAAACTAATCATGAAGCGACTGCGCAGGACCTTACACAGCAAACTTTTATCAGGGTATGGACTTACAGGGCAGGCATTGACATTGAAATATCAATGGACCAGCAACTCTTCCAGAAAGCCCGGCAGGTGTGGATAGACTGGTTAAGAAAAGAAGCTGTATCAAGAAAATATCTGGCAGAAAATGAGTATGAGGATTGTAAAACCGTTCCGCAGCAGCTACCTGATAATCTGTACTTGAACACTGAGCTAAAACATAGCCTGTCCCTTGCTATGAGTGCTCTTCCTGAAAAACGGAAAAAGGTGTTTGAGCTGAAGCATATATATGGCATGTCATATAAAGAGATTGCCGAACACCTGCATATATCTGTTAAAACAGTAGATAACCATTTGTTGAAAGCCACTGCGCAGATAAAGAAGTTTTTTTACCTGATCGTTTGTTTTTTTATCTGATATTCTTCTTCCTCTTTATTTTAAAATAATTCAATTTTTTTTGAGAAGGAATAGGGAATTATCCTTTCTGCCACGTACTACTATTAGTTATTAGTAGTAAAACTGTCCTGATGCACAAAAAGCAGCTTCTAAAAAAATTTCTGAGAAATGAATGCACCCATGAGGAAGCAAAGCTTGCTTTGAAATACATTGAGGAAGATCCCGGATTACTGAATGAGCTGCTGCCAAAATCTGAGTGGGATGCTGCTAATGCTGACCAACCCGTTCATCCTGATGTTGAAGAGGCGATGCGCAGACAGGTAATGATTGCTACTTCCAGAAAGCAGCGTATAATTCAACTTACCACCTATTGGGCCGCTGCAGCCTGCATAGTTGCTGTTTTATTGGGTTCCTACTGGTTTGCTGTAAACAGGGATAGTGTTCGCAAACCTGTTGTACTAGTGCAGACTGAAAAGCTGGAAGAAATTACGAATAATAGTAATGAAGTAAAGAATATTGTACTTGCCGATCATTCTGTTGTAAGCCTTTATCCGAAATCAGTAATAAAATTTGAAAAAGGCCTGTTGCATAACCGGCATATTTTCCTGGAAGGAAAGGCCTTCTTCAAAGTAGCTAAAAATGAATTGAAACCTTTTACCGTTTATTCAGGTTCTGTGTCTACAACGGCGCTGGGTACCAGTTTTATGGTAAATGATGACAAGAAGAATAAGGTGAGTGTACAACTGTTTGAAGGCAAGGTAGTGGTAAAAGCAACAATGAACCAGCTTAAAATGGAAGATATTTACCTGCTGCCTGGTAAAGAGTGTATTATAGATATTCATAAAAATAGTGTTGCAGTACTTACAATGGCAGATAAGGGCCAATTAGCCGTTAAGCCTGTTATTGCCGAGCCTAAACCGGTAATAGTTGTTGAGCCGGTTGGTGAGGTTTCGCTCAATTTTAGAAAAACCGGTGTGGTTGAAGTGTTCAGCAGGCTGGAAAAAATATTTAATACAAAGATCGTTTATCGTGCAGAAGATGTAGCGGGGGCCTATTTTACAGGAGATTTTTCCAGGAGCGATTCACTGCTAACAATAATAAAAGTGGTTTGTGCCATGAATGGCCTGCAATACAATATAGCGGAAAACGCGGTTGAGATATACAAAGAAAAACCATCAGAGAATGATGGTTCACCACTGCCGGTTGATAAGATTAAAGAAGCATCCGGAGTACAGCCTTCAGTAATGCCTGTTCCCAGGGAGTCTGTTCAACCCCGTATGTGGGATAGTCTTTCTGTAGATAACGGGGTGATTATATTCAGAAAAAAGAAGCTGAAGGAAGTATTGGTCTTGCTTGCTGCTATACAAAAAGAAAAGATCGAGTTCAGAAATTCGGATATTGATGATATATACATTACAGGCCCTGTAAATGTGAATGAGCCGCTTGCCAGGATATTGACCCTGATCTGTGATATGAATGCGCTCTCTATGAGAGTGGATAACGCACAATTTGTAATAAGTAAGAACTGATATTCAGGAAGGTTTAAATAGTAAACTGTATTTATAAAACTAAAATTGATGAGTCTAAAAAAACTTTGCCGCTACTTTGGATTTATTATTGCGTTGCAAATCAGCTGCAGCCAGTTGTTTGCACAGCAGCAGGTAATTGTAACAGGAACTGTACATGACGACAATTCCCAGCCTGTTGCCAACGCTACCGTAGTTGCTGTTAATATTGCAGATACTACAGCGCAGTATGTAACAATTACAGATGAATCCGGCATTTTCAGGTTTAACCAGCTGATAGCAAGTCAGAGCTATCATATAAGAGTATCTCATGTGGGTTTTTTACCACAATCAGTTAACAATTTTGATATAGAGGAAGGAGAGAGCAATTCCATTTTTATAAGGCTGACGCCAGCGGCTACCTCCGTGTTAGATGAAGTGGTTGTAGTAGGTTACGGAACCCAAAAGAAAGTAACACTTACAGGTGCTGTATCCCAGGTGAACGGTGATGATTTCAGGGACAGGCCAGCTACTAATATTTCCTCTATGTTACAGGGCGCTATTCCTAACTTAAATATCAGGTTTGGTGGCGGTGCGCCTGGAACTATGGGCAGCCTTAATGTTCGGGGCGTTACTTCTTTAAACGGTAATGAGCAACGTACAGGAGCTCCTCTTGTTTTAATAGATGGTATTCCCGGAACTTTAGACAGATTGTCACCGGAGGAAGTGCAAAGTATAACCGTATTAAAAGATGCAGCTTCTGCAGCAGTTTATGGCGCCCGGGGTGGTTTTGGAGTAGTGCTTGTTACGACCAAATCGGGAGCATCGGGAAAGTTTTCCATACGTTATAATAATATTTTTGGTTATAATACGCCTACTGTAAGTACTAAGTTTATGACTACGGCCTATGACTGGATGAAGCTGAATGATGCAGCCTTAGCCCATGTGGGAGGATATTCTGGTTATACTGAACAGGATATGGCAGAATTATACGCCAGGCGGAATGATAAGACAGAAGATCCTTCCCGCCCTTGGGTTACTGTTCAAAACCGTAATGGTAAAGATCAATATGTGTATTATGGAAATTATGATTGGTGGGATATCATGTTCACCAAATGGCAACCCTACCAGAATCATAACGTCAATATTACCGGGGGATCGGATAAAGTA
>DAOLFI010000238.1:0-5694 GCA_035326385.1 Niabella sp. | reverse complement strand
TCTCTGGTTTGAGAACAATTTGCAACAATCTGTTCAATGGCCTCCTTTACATATTGAATTTTTGTACCAGCGAAAAATGATTAATTATGTATACATTTCAAATTCCCTGCCACTCTCATGCCGGAGCTCAATATTAGTGTTGTTTGAAATGGAAAGAAGCAGTATTATACCTCCGTTTGGCTGTCATTAAAAAAACACCGGAGGGTGAAAATAAAAGAATTGAAACAATCATCGCTTTTGAGAGGTAAAGAACCCGTATAAAAAGAAAAAGGAAGATTGCTGGCCGGAGCAGTGGAATCTGAATGGATATGTTGTTATCAATTAAAATTTATGCGCGCTCATTCCCCTGTATTGTAATATGATCTAATTCTATTAATAAATACAATTGACATTAAAAAAAGCTATATCATATTAAGGCGTTTATGCAGGAAGCGAGGATAAATAGGTTAGCACAAACAATTTATTTACAAATAATTATAAAAAAAAGAGGTCTCGAGCGGATTCGAACCGCTGTACGAGCTTTTGCAGAGCTCTGCCTAGCCACTCGGCCACGAGACCTTTTTGAAGGCTTGCAAAAATAGGGTATTTTTGGTAAATTTTTAATCTTAATCATCAAAAATTATGGGAAGGATTGCCGAAAGCGAATTGATATTAAACGACCGTGGCGCAGTATACCACCTTGATCTGAGGCCGGAAGAAATTGCAGGAACTGTAATTACCGTGGGCGACCCCGACCGTGTAAAAGAATTCAGTAAATATTTTGATACAATTGAAGTACAAAGACAACACCGTGAATTTGTAACCCATACCGGCACTATAGGAGGCAAAAGACTAAGCGTATTATCATCAGGTATAGGCCCTGACAATATTGATATTGTTATGAACGAACTGGATGCCCTTGTAAATATTGATTTTGAAACAAGGAACATTAAAAGTAAGCTTCATTCACTTAATATTATCCGCGTGGGAACATCGGGCTCGCTGCAGGGTGATATTGGTGTGGACGAATTTGTAGCATCTACGCACGGGCTGGGCATTGATAACCTGCTGAACTTTTATTTACACGAAAAGAATGATGAGGAAGCGCAGCTGCTGCAATCCTTTATCACGCATGCACAAATAAAAGGCGAGCCTTACATTACAGGAGCAGCCCCTTCCCTGCTAAAACATTTCGCGCAGGGTTTTCACCAGGGGATTACTGTAACCTGCCCGGGCTTTTATGGGCCGCAGGGACGTGTGTTAAGACTCGGCATCAGCAATCCTAACTTAATTGACCGGCTCACGGACTTCAGCTTCGGGCATTACCGCATCACCAATTTCGAAATGGAAACTTCGGCTATTTATGGACTGGGGAAATTGCTGGGCCATCATTGCCTGGCATTGAACGCTATAGTGGCCAACCGAGTGAAGAAGGAATTCAGCAAAGATGGCCGAGCTGCGGTAAAAAAGCTGATACAAAAATTTTTAGAGATATTTGTCGAAATTTAACAAGAGTGAATCAATAGTAGTAAATATATAGATGGGCATTGCACTACAACCAATCCCGATAGTTATCGGGAGTGTGTCCGAAGGACTCCTAAGGAGACACAATACCGACGATATATATTTACGGATGATATCATAAATAAACAATCAACTATGCATTTTTATAAATACCAGGGAGCGGGAAACGATTTTGTAATTGTAGATAACAGGGAGATAAACCATAACGATTTATCGCAAGCAACAATACATAAGATCTGTGACAGGAGGTTTGGTGTCGGTGCAGACGGCTTAATGATGCTGAACCAAAAACCAGGCTATGATTTTGAAATGGTTTATTATAATGCTGACGGTAAGGAAGGAAGCATGTGTGGTAACGGCGGGCGCTGTATTGTACGCTTTGCGTATGATATAGGAATTGACAGGAACAGGTTTAAATTCCTGGCAACAGACGGCGAGCACCTGGCTGATATTAAAGACGGGCTGGTATCTTTAAAAATGATTGATGTGAGCCATATTAATACATCTGACAACTATGCAGTTGTAAATACCGGTTCACCGCATTATGTAAAGAAAGTAGATAACCTGTCAGACATGGATGTATTCAGTGAGGGCCGGAAAATACGTTACAGCGATGTTTTTAAAGAAGAAGGCATTAATGTAAACTTTGTTGAAGTAATGAGCGATGGTTCGCTTAAAGTGAGAACTTATGAGCGTGGCGTTGAAGATGAAACTTTTGCCTGCGGTACCGGCGCCACAGCTGCTGCACTGGTTTTCTATAAAAATGAAGAAGGGTTTAATACTATTGATATAGAGGTTTTAGGCGGAAAGCTTAACGTGAGCTATAACAGGAATGCAGACGGAACGTACAATGATATCTGGCTGAAAGGTCCGGCAGTAAAAGTGTACGAAGGGGAAATATAATATTAGGCTAAATACATACAAAGCATGATCAGGTCGATAAATTTAAGGGTGTACGGTGTGCTGATGAACGATAAAAAGCAGGTGCTGGTGAGTGATGAACGTATTTATTATAATAATATCGAG
Organism: Niabella sp.; assembly: GCA_035326385.1. Taxonomy (GTDB): domain Bacteria; phylum Bacteroidota; class Bacteroidia; order Chitinophagales; family Chitinophagaceae; genus Niabella. Next base: position 3,165 of record DAOLFI010000238.1, on the reverse strand, counting down.
GTTACAAAATTTCCCGGTGGCGGACTGGAATTAGGCGAAGGTACCCGGGATTGTGTTATAAGAGAATGCAAAGAAGAGATCGGCATTGATGTTGAAGTGGCCGATCATATTTACACTACCGATTTTTTTCAGCAATCCGCTTTTAATCCTGAGCACCAGATCATTTCTGTTTATTACCTTGTAAAGCCCCTGGAGCCGCTTCATATAAGCGTGAACAATGGCCCGGCAGTATATCCTGAAGAAGTGGGTGAGATCTTCAGGTTTATTGACTGGGAGCATTTTAGCGAAATCGTAATGACCCTGCCTATTGATAAGGTGGTGGCAAAGATGCTGAAAGAAAAATATTAGCTTACCTATTCCTTTTTCCCGCCGGAATCCTCTGCAGGCGGGGAAGTTACAGGCGCCGGAACAGGAATATTTTCTTCATCAGGATCAGTATTTACAAACTCATTCATATAAATACCGTATAGCACCATAAGGTAGCTTAGCAATAAAGGCCCAAATACAAGACCTACAAACCCAAATAAACCTAAACCTACCAAAACCCCCATAATAGTAATAACCGGGTGGGTATCGCCAATCTTTTTCAACAGTGTGATACGGGCTATATAATCTACATTACCGGTTATAACAGCATGGTAGGCTAATAGCAGGGTGGCATTCAGCGTATCGCCTGTGGCATACATGTAAATAACAATGGGCACCCATACGATCATCGTTCCTACAACAGGGAAAAAAGCGCAAACACCCGTAAGAAAACCATATAACCCCCAGTCCTTTACCCCAAAAATAACATATCCGATAGTTGCTACCAGACCCTGTATGATAGATATCATGGGAATGCCAATAGCATTGGCAATTACTACCTTCTTGGTCTCATCAGATAAGATCTTGATGTTACGCCTTTTTAAAGGCACCGCCTTGCTCAGATATCTTTCTATATCCCTACCATTATATAACATATAATAAAGGATAAACAGCATGATAGCCAGGTTGGATACAAGATTGAGTGTACTGTTCAGCAGCTTTGGCACAAAGGAAGTAAGCTTATTAACCGCATTAGAAATGGAGTTTTCAGAAACAAGATCAAATCCTACTTTTTTTTCAATAACATTAATAGATTGCTGGGCAGAAGTAAGTATCTTATTAGGATCTTCGAGGATAGCATTGATCTTAGGGCTGATCAGCGTTACGGCAAGGCTGATGGGAATGCCTATAACAACAAGGTAAAAAAGAATAAAAGCCATAGCTGTCCATCCTTTTTTCCATTTTTTTTGATAAACAAAATTGAAATAGTTTTTGCGGCTGACAATATATAAGGTTACCGCACCTAAAAGTCCGGGCAGGAAGCCCACCAGCTCTTTAATAACGGTTATGATTAACAGAAGTATAATAGCAAGTATTAAAACCTGCTTTATACGCTCATTGAAGATTTTTTGAGACATAAGGTATAAATTGAACAGAGATTGTTGTTACTCAAACTTACATGAAATTCCTCACAGCTAAAAAACAGCTTATATTCAGGAGAATATATAATAAAAATCGTACCAATTCGCTCCCACAAAAACCCCGATCGTCATCCTATTGTGTGGACACCGTTCCAGTTAAAAACCTTATTGATTCATAGTCCACCTTACCCCACAAATTTTTGAACCCCGGAGACCCTCCACTCTTCCCCTTCCCCCCTGATAGCTATATAGAAATTCTATACACAGTATACAATACAACGCTAATCCTTATTTACACTCCTGTATTTTATAGGGGGCATACCGGTAACCTGCTTGAATCTTTTTGAAAAATAGTACGGATCATCAAACCCAAGAGTAAGGGCAATTTCCTTGATTGATTTGTCAGTAAAATCCAGCTGCTGACAGGCCTGCTGAATCTTCATCTGCATGAAATAATCCATAGGTGCATATCCCGTTTTTTGCTTAAATAAATTCGAAAACCGAGATACAGAATAGTTAGAGTAGCTGCTGATATCTTTTAAGGTAAGCATATCAGTAACATGCTCCTGCATATATAGAATAGCATTATCAACACAATCGTTCTTATTACCCGATGAAGCCGGATGGTGTCGCGAATTATAAATGAACAGGGATAAAAACTGCGACAGACAAAGGTTTACAAATAACAGGTTGTCCAGGCTGTAACCCAGCTCCAGCGCTTTATACATTTTATTAAAGATACCGGCCACTTCGCCATTATCCTTAATATGGCGGGGTTTGAAATGCTCTTTGACCGTATGTACATTGTTCAGATCCGGTAAACAATTACCGCCAAAATGCACCCAGTAAATGCTCCAGGGATCATGAACAGCGCTGGCATAAACATGCTCTACATTTTGGGGAAGAATAAAGAACTCATTAGGTCCCACTTCATGCTTCTCCCCGTTAAGCTCGTACCACCCGTAACCATCCACACAATAAAACAGGAAATTTTCATGTAATCCGTTTCGCCGTTTTGTGAAGTGCCCCTTTGCTTTGGGATAGAAGCCAAGACTGGATATATACAACCCGTTTAACAAAGGATTGTTAAGCACATTGGACTTTAATACGGAACGGGGAATTTCAATACGTTGTCTTCCCACGCCATACCAGATGTTTTTATGAGAACCTTGTTTTATTTCATCCATATTCAATTGGCAATATAAGTAAAAGCAAAAGTTTTCTTACACATTCGTTATTAAAACTAAATTAAAGGTTTTAAATAACATAGCTGATAACTTCCATAAACATTCTTACTATATACCTGTCGAATTTCACCATTTTTCATCTGTAGCTTCATATTTTCTTATATTAGAACCTTAAAATTGAAATAAGATGAAATTCTTATACACTGTATTGCTTGTGCTGATATTGCCGTCAGCCTTGTTTGCCAGGCTTCAGTTACCCTGGTTTTTTAGTGACAATATGGTTCTTCAGCAACAATCGACCCCCGCTATCTGGGGATGGACCGATAAAAAGAACGCTGTAACCATCACCACATCCTGGAATAATAAAAAATATACAGCGCTTCCGGATGCAAAGGGAAAATGGAAAGCAGCTATTGCAACACCCAAAGCCGGCGGACCTTATGAAATAACTATCAGCGACGGGCAGGCAGTGAAAATCAAAAATATTCTGATTGGCGAGGTTTGGATCTGCAGCGGCCAGTCTAATATGG
>DAOLFI010000237.1:0-5744 GCA_035326385.1 Niabella sp. | reverse complement strand
ACTGATTACCACCAAAACCGGCGCATCATCCAGCGAGCCGCACGCTACTTATACTAACAACTTTTCTTTTCAGAATGTATGGAAAGATCTGAAGATGGCGGACGTAAACGGTTTGAAATATACAGTACATGCGGCTGAAAGGGTTGGTGTCACCACTCCGGTAGGTGCTTTTTATTATGTAACGAGAGACAGCTATGAAAAAGCAGTTGCCTGGAAACAAAAATATGGCAATAGCATCGGGCCCGATGACCCAACTGTTTATGGCAGGGACTGGTATGTATTGCCCGGAACCAGCCAGAAAATGGGGGTGAGAACATACAACCCTTATGATTATATGGTAAAAGAGTGGGCCCCAACACAACAACATAACCTGGGCGTAGGTATGAAATCGGGAAAAACATCTGTCAACATTGGCCTTGGTCTGTTAGACCAGAGCGGGATGATGAAACCGGCAAAAAAAGATCAGTTTACCCGCTATAATGCTTCGCTAAAAATCTCATCTGACATCAGCAAGTATGTTACTTTAAGGGCCAGCGGCCTTTATTCCCGCAGGAATAAAGAGTATGCGTACGCCACCAACTCTACTACTGCAGATCCCTGGTTATATATCTACCGCTGGAGCCCGGTATATCCTTTTGGAATGGATGAAAACGGGGACATCATCCGCAGCCCGCACAGTGAAGTGGCATCTTCCAATACAGCTTCTATCCTGACCAACTATATGAATTTTAGCGGAGGCGGTACTATTAATATCACCCCCAACTGGAAAGTGGATGTAGACTATACCTTCACAAATAATGAAGAAATATGGAACAGGCCTGGAACAAGGTTTACTGCCAGGGATTCCTGGGTGGCGCCAACTGCCAGAAACGATGCGGGCGGAAACCCCATATATGTAAATGACCAGGGACAGGTAGTAAGCAGTTCTGACCCCGGCGCTATAAGGGCTTATGATCTGACCTACCAAACTTATACAGGTTCCGGTGCTAACCCCGATCATATAAGAAAAGATGTAAGCAACCTTTATACGAGTACTTTAAATGCACTGACTACTTATAATTTGAGGTTAAAACAGGATCATGATTTTAAGTTTATCCTAGGGGTAAACAGGGTAGCCAGAACAGCTGAATCGGGATGGATGCAAAGAACACAGCTTACCAATATTGCCAACCCGCAGTTTGACTTTGCCATAGGCACTCAAACATCAGGAGGTGGTAAGGCCTGGGAATCGCAACTGGGTTATTTTGGACGTATCAACTATGCCTTTCAGAACAAGTATTTATTAGAAGGCAACCTGCGCTATGACGGATCCTCAAAATTTCCCAGCTCGCTATGGTGGAGATGGTATCCCTCCGTATCTGCCGGATGGGTAGCAAGCGAGGAGACCTTCTTCCAGCCGCTGCGGGATGTGGTCAGCTTTCTTAAAATCAGGGGATCCTGGGGTTCTATTGGTGACCAAACAGTACCCAACAATTTATATATACCCAGGATGACCAGCAGCACATCTACCTGGATTGGAGCGCCAGGCACAAGAGTTATTGCCTTAAGCACTCCCGCATCAATCGATCCGAATATACAATGGCAGGATATCATTAGTAAAAACCTGGGAGTGGACATTGGTTTATGGAATGGTAAAGTGAATGTCAACTTCGATGTGTTTGAAAGACAGACCAAGAACATGATCGTTCCTTTTGAAGGAATACCTTTAACCTTTGGAGCTGGCGCATCTCCGGGAAACTATGGTGGCTTATCTACAAAAGGATGGGAACTGACGGTTGATTTTAATCACCGCTTCAGCAATGGGCTTGGCATAAATATCAGGGGCAATATCTCCGATGCTAAAACCACGCTGACATCATTCGGATCAGGAACCCAGGTAACAGGCAACTATAATGGAAAAGATATCGGTGAAATATGGGGCTACCGTACAGAAAGGCTGTACCAGTATGATGATTTTGAATTGGGCCCTGATGGCAAACCTGTTCTAATCACACTGACTGCTGCCGAAAGCGCCCTGTATGCCGGAAGGCAGGCCTACAAGCTTAAAACCGTTGATGGCAAGAAACCCGTATACCAGGTTTTTCTGCAAAACTCCTCTAACTTCTTCTTTGGCCCAGGCGATGTGAAGTTTGTTGACCTGAATGGAGATGGAGAACTTAATAATGGCGCCAACTCACTTGACAACCATGGCGACTTAACGGTTATCGGCAACAGCAACCCCCGCTACGAATATGGCTTCAGGATAGGTGCCGATTACAAAGGTTTTGATTTGAGCGCCTTCTTCCAGGGTGTGGGCAGCCGCCAGATATGGGGACAGGGCTTCCTGGCCATACCGGGCTTCCAGTCCAGCGATGGGGCGATGCCTGAGGCTATAGCCGGAAATTTCTGGACACCGGAAACGCCCAATGCCTTCTACCCCGCTGCTTACAATAACGCTACCAGCAATACCACGAACAATATGCAGGTTCAGGATCGCTACCTGCTGAACATGGCCTACCTGCGGCTGAAAAACCTGACGTTAGGCTATACGCTGCCACAGCGGATCACGAATAAGGCTAAGATCAGTTCCTTCAGGGTATATGTAGCGCTTGAAAACTTCATTACCTGGGATAAACTGGGCGACCTGCCTATTGACCCGGAAAGTATCAGCGGCTTCTCTATGTGGAACCAGGGAGGATATAACCTCGGCAGAACGGCTTCGGGGGTACCTGGCTTTAAAGCAGCTTCATTTGGCGTTCAGCTTAACTTTTAAATTGTACACAATGAAATATTTTAAAATATTACTACTTACGCTTTGCTGCACAGCATTTTTCTCGTGCAGCAAAGATGTCCTGGATCGTCCTTCATTGACTGATTTCATTGACCAGGATGGCATATTCTGGAGAAATGAAGATGATCTCCGCCTGTATTCGAATAGTTTTTATCCCTATTTTTTCTCCGGCTTTAATACCGGCTTTACTGCAGACTATACACCAGTAAGAGGATATACGTTTTCTGACGATTTAACGGGCAAAAACGTACAATCAAACTTTGAAAGTGCAGTGCCTGCTTCACGGGGGTCTGCCTCCGAAGCAGCAGCCTGGATGGCGCAATATGCAGGGCCTACCTGGAACTTTTCCTGGATCAGGAAATCTAATATTTTAATTGACCGGGTTGAAACATTTATAAAGCCAAAAGTATCTGATGAAGCTTACAGGCACTGGTTATCTGTAGGAAAATTCTTTAAGGCATTTGAGTATTCCCGCCTGGTAAGTGTTTTTGGGGATGTACCTTATTTTGATAAAACCGTGGAGCAAACAGAGACAGATATACTTTATAAAGACCGGAACAACAGAGGGGATGTTATGGATAAAGTATATGACGATTTTAAATATGCTTTTCAGAACCTGCGTGAAAATGACGGGGTGCTTAACCTGAACAGGTACATCGCTGCATCATTTATTTCCCGCTTCATGCTGTTTGAAGGCACCTACCAGCACTATCATAGCCTGGATGCGGCAAGGGCCAAGAAGTACCTGGAGTTTGCAGTGGAAGCTGCTGAATACGTTATCAACAGCAATAAATACAATTTCAGCCGTGATTTCAAATCCATTTTCTCCTCTGAAAGCCTGGTAGGGCACCCTGAGGTGATCATGTACAGGATCTATGATGCAGCACAGACTGTCACCCACTGTATTGGCTCTTATTCAAATGGGACAGAAGTGGTAGGCGTAGACGGCAATTTAGTTTTGATAAAATCTTTTATTGCCAATGATGGAGACGTGTGGCAAAACTCATCTGTACCGGATGCAGATGATTTTTCGCTCGCCAGCCTGATAAAAACAAGGGATCCGCGTTTTGAGGCTTCTTTCATGGATAGGGTTAACAGTGCGTCTGCCACGCTGATGTATGGTTATAAGTTTGCATCCCGGCAGGCCCTTACCTATATAGGCGGAGCCTACCCGCCGGCATGGGGCAGCAGCACCAATACCAGCGATGCGCCTGTAATGCGGCTGGCAGAAGTGGCATTAAACTGGATTGAAGCCAAAGCCGTGCTGGCTGCACATCTTGGTGGCCCTGCCGTAACGCAGGCTGATATAGACAAATCCATCAATGCCATCCGCGACCGGCCCTTAGATGCAGCAGCCATTGCTAAAGGGGTAGAGAAAACAGCTCACCTGAATATTGCCGCTTTACCAACGGACCCCAGCCGTGATGCAGATGTACCTGCGCTGGTATGGGAGATCAGGCGTGAACGCAGGATGGAATTTGTATTTGAGCACACCCGCCTGCTGGACCTGAAAAGATGGAAAAAACTGCACTATATGGACTATAGCACCAATCCTGACTATTTCTTTGGCCCCTGGGTAAATGTACAGGCAGAAATACCCACTTACCTGGTACCGGCCAACGTAAACCGTGTAAGAGTGAGAAAAGCGGATGGCACCATTGTAACATACAACGGAAGCAATGCTGCTGATATGGTTGGGTTCTGGATGGTGGAAAATGTACAAAACAGGCTGGCATTTGGCGATAAAAATTATCTTTCGCCGGTTGGCCTGTCACAAATTGCCCAGTATGAAGAGAGAGGATATACATTAACCCAAACACCGGGCTGGTAATAATAAGTTTAACTTAAAAAGCCGGAGCATGCCTCCGGCTTTTTCTACTATGAAAAAGATATTCCTTTTAGCTGTACTTGCCTGTATCGCTGTTTGCTCTTTTGCACAAAAGGCTAACGTCATCTTTGCCCACATCTCCGATACCCATATCGGGGGCAGCACTGCAGCAGAAGACCTGCGCAGAACAGTGCAGGAGATCAATGCCAGTGACAGTATCCAATTCGTCATCCTGACTGGTGACATCACGGAATTTGGCGCTGATGAAGAGATACGGTTAGCCAAACAAATACTGGACAGCCTGAATAAAAAATGGTATATCATTCCCGGCAATCACGACAGCAACTGGTCGGAAAGTGGTGCTAATACATTCAAAGAAGTATTTGGCGCTGAAACATTTTTCTTCCAGGCGGAAGGCTACACATTTCTTGGCACCCACTCCGGGCCCAATATGCGGATGAGCCCCGGACAAATCCCAAGAGAAAATATCGTCTGGCTTGATTCCATATTGCGTACGTTGCCGGATAACGCCCCTGTTATTTTTGCTAACCACTACCCTATGGATTCATCATTAAACAACTGGTATGAAGCCACTGATTTACTTAAAAAGAAAAACATCCAGTTATTTATCTGCGGACATGGCCATACCAACAAGCAGTTCAATTTTGAAGGCATTCCCGCAATAATGGGCCGGTCCAACCTGCGTGCTGCAGAAGAAACAGGCGGCTACAATATTGTAAGAATTGAAAACAGCATAGCCGTTTACACCACCCACTCCACTAATACCAGCATGTACCGCACCTGGGCCACTGTGCCGCTGGAAAAGCTGAGAGAAGCTAACACAAACTACTACCGTCCGGGCTACGAAGTAAATGACCAATACGGCCACATAACCCTCAAATGGGTTTTCCGGGATGACAGTGATATTGGCTCAGGCGCTTCGGCTGATAACAAACATATTTACATCACTAATACAGCAGGCTATGCTATTGCCTTAAATAAAACAAACGGGAGCCCGGTGTGGCGGTTTCAAACAAAAGGTAAAATATACTCCACGCCTGCCGTCAGCAGCGGTGTGGTAGTCATAGCCTCTTCTGATCAACATATTTATGGCCTATCTGCCAGGGATGGAAAAGAGCTATGGAG
>DAOLFI010000236.1:0-5752 GCA_035326385.1 Niabella sp. | reverse complement strand
GGCAGGAGCGAAGATCCCAACGTTTTTAATGCCAGTGAAGTTTACAGCACTACCCGGATAACAGTGGCTCCTATATTGATTTTTATAGGCCTGGCTATTGAATGCTTTGCCATTTTCAAAAAATCTAAATAAGTTTTCTTTTAAGGATATGTACAGGCGATGCAGCAGTATCGCCTTTTTTTATAAAATTGACGTATGAGTATTATTGAAGCTGTTATTATTGCCATTGTTGAAGGTATAACTGAGTATTTGCCCGTTTCCTCTACCGGCCACATGATCATCGCCAGTTCGTTTATGGGTATAGAAAAAGAGGAGTTTACCAAGCTCTTCGAAGTGGCCATCCAGTTAGGGGCTATACTTGCCGTAGTGGTTTTATACTGGAAAAAGTTTTTTGATTTCAGTCGCTGGCAATTTTATGTGAAGCTTATCATTGGGGTAATACCCGCTTTACTGCTCGGCTTTTTGTTTTCTGACAAAATAGACGAATTGCTGGAAAGTCCTACTACTGTTGCAGTTTCATTATTGTTGGGCGGTATTGTATTATTATTTATAGATAAAGCATTCAATAACCCTGTTATACATTCAGAAAAAGAGATCACTTACGGTAAGTCTTTTATGACCGGCTTGTGGCAGTGTATTGCCATGATACCCGGCGTAAGCCGCAGCGCAGCTTCTATCATAGGTGGCATGCAGCAGGGCTTAACAAGGAGTGCCGCAGCAGAATTTTCTTTCTTCTTGGCCGTACCTACAATGGCAGCAGCTACCTTGTACTCGCTCTTTTTAAAAAAGTGGGATATTGGCGGTATAGAGCAAAAAGGCTATGAGCTTATTGTACAGTCGCAGGAAAATACAATTGCCTTTATCATTGGCAATGTAGTGGCTTTTGTAGTGGCTGTTATTGCTATCAAGTTTTTTATCAATTATTTAAAAAAATACGGGTTTAAAATCTTTGGCTGGTACAGGATCATTGTTGGAATTATATTACTGGTGCTTATTTATAAGGGAGTGATCGGGTAGAGGGGTATTTATAATCAGGTTGGAATATTACTTATTTTTATTAAATGATAAAAGGAACCACCCAAACTGCGCCGAAACGGATCATTAACGGCTGGGCCATGTACGATTGGGCTAATAGCGTTTACAACCTTGTTATAACCACCACGTTTTTCCCCATCTATTTCCTGGCAGTAACTAATAACGGCTCAGACCACACGGTAACGTTCCTGGGAAGAAAGTTTGTCAACTCTTCCCTGTATGATTATATTTTAGCAGCCTCCTACCTTATTATAGCCATTTTGTATCCTATTCTCACCTCTATTGCTGATACCCGCGGTAACAAGAAAAACTTTATGCGCTTTTTTTGTTATATGGGGGCCATCGGATGCAGCGCTTTATTCTTTTTTAAATCCGATACATTAGGGTTAGGCATTATTGCATTTATGCTCGCCGCCATGGGATATGTGGGCAGTCTTGTATTTTATAACGCTTACCTGCCTGAAATAGCGGCGCCTGAAGACCGGGACAGAATCAGCGCCCGCGGTTATTCTTTCGGATATATCGGCAGCGTTTTGATGCAGATAGCAGGTTTTGTATTGGTGATAACAATGGCTGATCAGGGACTGGCTACCCGGCTCACTTTTCTCCTGGTAGGTATATGGTGGTTTTCGTTTGCACAGATCACATTTTCCCGCCTGCCGGCATCCTTTTCAAAGCAGGAAAAAAAGAAGAATGTAATAAAGGATGGTTTTAATGAAATGAAGAAAGTATACCACCAGGTAAGAGAAATGCCGGTATTGAAACGCTTCTTACGGGGATTTTTCTTTTACAGCATGGGCGTACAAACGGTTATGCTGGCGGCTACTATATTTGGAAGCAAGCTGTTAAAGCTTCCGGATACGAAACTCATAATAACCGTTGTTATTATCCAGTTAGTAGCCATACTGGGCGCCTGGGGCATGTCGAGGCTTTCGGCCCGTTTTGGAAATATTAAAGTATTGCTTGGTGTTATCCTTTTCTGGATCATCATTTGCGTGCTGGCTTATTATACTGCTGTGGCAGCAGAAGGCGGCGCCAATGCCGAGTATTTGTTTTATGGACTGGCAGTGCTGGTAGGGCTTGTAATGGGAGGCATTCAATCGCTCAGCCGCTCTACTTACGCCAAACTAATGCCACCTACTAAAGACACAGCATCTTTCTTCAGCTATTACGATCTTACGGAAAAGTTTGCGATTGTAATCGGCATCTTCACTTTTGGCCGTATTGAGGAAGTAACAGGCACTATGAAGCATTCCATATTGTCCCTGATCGTATTTTTTACGATCGGTTTTTTTTGGCTGTATGCAGCACTGGTAAAACAGAAAAAAATGTTATAAGTGCTTTTTAGTAACTTTAAGTATGGATACGATTATTATAAAACCGAAAAATAAGAAGGAGCTTAAATTCATGAAAACGCTCTTTAAAAGAATGCGCATTAAAGCATCTATACAAAAAACTACATCGGAGAAAAAGCATCCAAAATTTTAAAAAATTGAACCTCTATTCTGTTAATCACGGTCATTTTAAGTTAGACGGAGGTGCCATGTTTGGCGTAGTTCCTAAAAGCATCTGGAATGAGCTAAACCCCGCCGATGAAAACAACATGTGTAGTTGGGCACTTCGTTCCCTGCTGATAGAAGATGAAGGACGGCTGATCCTTGTTGATACCGGTATGGGTGACAAGCAAAGTGAAAAATTTTTTGGCTATTATTATCTGCATGGCAATGATGATTTGGACAAAGGCCTTGCGGCTCATGGCTTTCACAGGGATGATATTACGGATGTGTTTCTTACCCATCTGCATTTTGATCATTGCGGCGGCGCTATAAAACGGGAAGGAGAAAGGTTGGTTCCGGCCTTTAAATATGCAACATACTGGAGCAATGAAGCGCACTGGAAATGGGCTATTGTACCCAACCCCAGGGAAAAAGCCTCTTTTCTAAAAGAAAATATTTTACCTATACAGGAAAGCGGGCAACTACAGTTTATAACGAACAGGGATCAACAGGCGGATCGTTTAGATACTGCTTCTTTTACAGCAAATATGCAGATACGTTTTGCAGATGGGCATACAGACGCGATGATGCTGCCCCAGCTTCATTATAAAGGAAAAACCATTGTATATATGGCCGATCTGCTGCCCTCTGCCGGACACTTACCACTTCCTTATGTAATGGCCTACGATACCCGCCCTTTGATCACAATGACAGAAAAAGAGCTTTTTTTAAAGGAAGCAGCGGACAATAATTATATATTGTTCTTTGAGCATGACCCGGTAAATGAATGCTGCACTTTAAAGCAAACAGAAAGAGGAGTACGCGCCAACAGGACGTTTAAGTTAGCCGAAATATAAAAGCCGCTTCAGAGAAGCGGCTTTTATAATCATTCTGAAACAAATATGTTTATTTCACTGTAAAGCTTACTTTGTTATCACCCCAAAAGATAGTTACAACACCATCTTTACCGGTAGTAATATTTAATTTTTCAGCAAAAGATTCAGCCTTTACCGATTTTACATTAATCCGTAAAACATCCTCAGCTTCCTTATATTTAAAAGCACCAAACTGATCCCATTTTGAATTGAAAATAATAGTCCAGATATCACCGTCCACTAAAGTAAACAGCGCATATTTACCCGCTGGCAGCGCTTCACCCTCAATGGTTACATCTTTACTTACTTCAAAAACAGTGGCTTTATTAGCGCCGGTACGCCAAATCTGTCCTGGCAGCGGCTCCAAATCTTTCCCAATTGTCCTGCCTTTTACCGAAGGCTGACTGTAACTAATAGTAACAACAGCACCGCTGGCTAATTCAGCCTTGGAAGATGCCGGTGGACTTTTAGGGGCTGGCTTATCCTGTGCATTTATAAAAATGACAGCTATAAGACTTAGTGCTAACAGTAAAAATTTCTTCATCGTAAACGTTTTTATTAATATCAATTCAGTTACAATTTGCAAATAATCTGCCAATTACAAACGAAAAAATATCACTTTTTAGTATGTTCTTTCCAAAATTATTTATTTAGAGGCAGTTATGCTGAAGCTGATATTCACTTCGGGCCTGATAAATTTATCTCCTAAAGACTGATCGTTGCCATATACAAGCCCCCAGTCTGTACGGTTGATATTAAAATTAGCCCTTGCTGTAACTGTGGAAGGTGCTACAGTAATAACAGCCGGGAAGGAAACATTTTTGGTTACCCCTTTTAAAGTAAGATTTCCTTTAACCGTATTGGTAGCGCCGTCTAAAATGATCTTGTTGGTACTATCCACCACATATTCTTCAACAGCAGTTATTTCAAAGGTGGCAGTTGGGTGATTGGCGGCATCAAAGAAGTCGGGAGATAGTAAATGACCTGTTAATTTTGCAGAGCCTGAGGTATCTTTATCTGTTATTTTCAGGCTGTTGATGTTAAAAACCAATTTTCCGCCGGTAACAATAGCATCATTTTTTACAAAAATTTCCCCTTCAGCTATATTAAACGTACCGTGATGCTCACCCACCGGCTTGGTTCCGATAAACTGAGCCACCTGGGTTGTATCTATTTTATAGGCTACTCCTTCCGCAGCCGCTACCAGTTGCTGCTCTTCAGTGGCAGCTTCATCTGCCTTAGGTGCTGAATTGCAGGATACAAAGATGATAGTTGTTACAAACGCTAATGAAAATATTCTCTTCATAAATAAATTTTAAGTAGTTTAAATAGATGTAGTTTAGAACAAAGCTTTCAGGAAAAGGTTCAAAAAACGTTAACAAAATTCGCGCCGGAACAACAGGGTATACTACCTTTGAGAGGTAAAATCTGTACCTTCTGATGAAAAAACTGTTGCTTTACCAGAACTGCTTGTAATAGCCCTTTTTATGTTAGTCCCGTTAACCGAAGTCAGGGCACAAAACAAAGTGTATGTATACTATCTGAATGAAAATAGGGAGATTGCCCCCAAAGAAAAGGCGCTCATCATTGGTAAAGGAATATGTAGGGATTCGGTGTTCCTGATGCAGTATTATACTGCAAAGAGTAACCGGCTCTTTATGGCTGAAAGTTATAAGGATTCAACATTAGCAGTGGCGCATGGCATCAGGGAGAGGTATCATCCTGACAGAAAAAGCGCTGAAACAGCAGAGGTGTTTAATAACCAATTAAGAGGTGTTTCACAAAAATGGGACTCTGCGGGCCATTTAACCGATTCGGCTATTTATGATAGTGACAAACTGCTTTATGAGAAAAAAATGCGTTATACTAAAACAGATTACCTGTTTAATACCAAGATAACGGACAATATCAACGAAACGATGGTAGATACAGACTATGATTCAACCGGGAATAAACTGCGTGAAGTACGTTTCATTGCTGATCGCGGAGAATGGACAGAGTTTAAAAAAGACGAAACAATAGCGTCTGTTGACAGTGTTTTTACACGTGAAGAAGAAAATGGAAGGTTCCCCGGCAAAAATGGCTGGCAGCTTTTTCTTGTGAAAACCTTGATGGCAGTGTACCCATCAGAAATGGAGCAACCGGCGGGCAAGCAACGGTAATAATACAGTTTATTGTGGAAAAGGATGGCACCTCTTACTAATATGAAAGCATTAACCAATAATGGCTACGGTACCGAAGAAGAAGTTCTCAGGCTTCTTAGAAAATCGCCGAAGTGGATACCGGGTAAAAGATACGGCAGGGCTGTTAAAGCCTACAGAAAACAGCCGGTAACATTTCAAATAC
>DAOLFI010000235.1:0-5766 GCA_035326385.1 Niabella sp. | reverse complement strand
AGAAGATGGTCCTAACACTATAGCTCCTCCGCATCCTAATCTTCGCAAAAACTAAATGAACTTTTTGCTATAAACAGAACCGCCTCAGCTTTGGGGCGGTTTTTTTATAAGGTAACTTTCCGGATGCAGTATTTTCAACGAAATAGTGCCATCTTTACATCATAAAATGTAACCAGGTAAAACGTATTTCTTGCAACACCTTTTTGAATTAATAGAGCACACTAACCGGAGTATCTTCCTCACAGGCAGGGCAGGAACAGGTAAAACCACTTTTCTCCAGAACTTTACACAGAAAACATCCAAGAAGTTTGCTGTTGTGGCACCTACAGGCATTGCTGCCATTAATGCCGGCGGGGTGACCATACATTCTATGTTTGGCCTGCCACTGACTACTTTTGTGCCTACTACAGATTTTACAGACCCCAACAGTGCTATTAATATCCCTAACCTGTTGCCTCATTTCAAATACAGGCGTGATAAATTAAAGCTGCTGCGGACGCTTGAGATCCTGGTTATTGA
Organism: Niabella sp.; assembly: GCA_035326385.1. Lineage (GTDB taxonomy): Bacteria > Bacteroidota > Bacteroidia > Chitinophagales > Chitinophagaceae > Niabella. The sequence continues at coordinate 5,247 of DAOLFI010000235.1, read as the reverse complement.
TGAAGTATCTATGTTGCGCTGCGATGTGCTGGATATGCTGGACCTCGCTTTAAGAAGCGCCCGGAAATCGCAACAGCGTTTTGGTGGTTTGCAGGTGCTTTTTATAGGAGACTTATACCAATTACCGCCGGTGGTAAAACAGGAAAATGAAACAATCCTTTACAGCCATTACAGGTCGCCCTTCTTTTTTGAAGCCCGGGTAATGGAAGGGCTGAACCTGCTGACTGTTTCTCTTACCAAAGTGTACAGGCAAACAGATGCGGCGTTCCTGTACCTCTTAAATGCCATAAGGGATAATGATATAGAAAATATAGACTTTGGCTTACTGCACAGCCGCTACCAGCCTTTTTTTGAGCCGGAGGAGTTTTATGTTCACCTGGTTTCTCATAATTATATGGCCGATGCCATTAATAAAAAACACCTGGACCAGTTGGAAGGGAAGCACCATATATATAACGCTGTTGTATGGGGCGAGTTTAAGCCGCATTTATATCCCAACGATGAAGCGCTTGAGTTAAAAGAAGGGGCTCAGGTAATGTTTATCAGAAATGATACAGAAGAGGAAAAAAGGTTTTACAATGGCAAGCTGGCAACAATCATGGAGCTGGACGATGATGAAATAAAAGTGCTTCCACAGGATGAAACTGAAATGCTGACAATAACGCGGGAAAAATGGGAGAACAAAAAATACTATGTGGATGCGGACAATAAAATCGCAGAAGATGTGGTAGGCCGTTATGAACAGTTTCCTTTTAAGCTGGCATGGGCAGTAACTATTCATAAAAGCCAGGGGCTTACATTTGATAAAGTGATTATTGATGCAGGCAGATCTTTTACCAGCGGGCAGGTATATGTGGCGCTTAGCCGTTGCAGGACATTGGAAGGGATAGTGTTGAAATCAAAGATACCTCCTCATGCTATTATTAATGATGACCGTATTTATCGCTTTCAAAAAGAAACAGATGCGAATGATAAAATAGCGGGTATCCTGGCTTCAGAGCAATACAGCTATGCAGGAAGTAAATTGCTTCAGAAGCTGGATGTACAGCAGTTAATAAGTGAGGCTGAAGACTGGATACAGGCCATTGGAAAAAGCAGTGTGCTGGATAGTGAAGAAATCTTGCTGCATGCCGAAGCTGTAGTAAAACAGCTGAAAGAAATGAAAGAGGTGTTTGAAAAGTTTTCTGCCTGGTTAAACCATAACCTGAAGCAATACACCGAGTTACGGAGCAACTGGGGAACTGTTGAAGAAAAATGTAAAGGCGCTGTTAAATTCTTTTTTGAGAAAATCAGCGAAAAGGTTTTTTCACCTGTTAAAGTATGTTATGCAGAAACCAAGGGAACAAAAGGATTGAAGGCTTATAATGAAGTAGTAAAAGATTTTATAGAGGTAACAGCATCTTATCTTTCATCACTAAAAGAGGCAAAACTTTTTGAGCTTGCTTTATACGAAGGAGAACCAGCCCCTGTAAAAACCGATGTTGCTAAAAAGCCCGCTCATATTATTAGTTACCAGCTTTTTGAGGAAGGAAAAACGCCTGGCGAAATTGCCCGGATAAGAAATATTACCGAAAGTACTGTATTAAGCCATCTTGCAAAGATGGCCAGTGCAGGGGTACTGGATATGGACCGGCTGTTTACTATGGAGCAGCTGCAGCTGTTTGAAGACCGGTTCAGGAAATATAGTTTTAAAAACCTTACAGAATGGAAAAATGTATTGCCGGATTCTTTTGGGTATAACGAAATAAGGGTATTGCTCAACCACTTTAATTATAAATCAGGCAAGCCTTGATCAATGGCACTATAGCATAAATAGAAATGTCATTATTTCGAGTTATCAATTTTTGTTGTAAGAAACGTGCAGTTGAATTGCTAGGGTAACAGACATTTTGTTAAGACATCTCCCGCTGGTCGATGTGATGACCCTTATTATATGTCATCGCCTAATTGATTTTACACTACAAATTGATGATTCGGGACGACGATATTGATTATCAAGCTCTTATTCAATATGTCAAAACTTAAAACGACAAAAGCAAACCTTTACAATTTATTAAGAAAAACCGGCAGATTTCTAAATAATTAGCTAAATACTGTTGCCTTTGCTGCTTTTTGTACAGTATTTGTTTTATAAACAGGGACAGTTAAACTGTTTGAATTTTTTTAAAACAAAAAATGAATACAATGGAAAAGATGGAAAAGCTTGAAATGATGGGTAAAATTGTAAGGGAACTGGAAGACCTTAAAAACAGTGAAACAGCAGTATTAAAAAAGGTAGCTCAAATTGAAGCTGAAAATATAAATCTGGATATAGGCCTGCTTTCTGATACATTGCCTGATATCCATGAATATTCCGATAAATCTGTTGAAGCTATTGATAGTCTTTTAAATGACTTTACTGCCTACAGGGATCAATTTATAAAAGACAATAACCTGCAGCCGCAGGAAAATGCTGTTTCATAATTTGGAAGCTAACCTGGATTAGGTTTAAGATCAAGCTGTCCGCTATTAACGTAGCGGGCAGTTTTGTTTTAATCAGGCTCCTCCTGTTGGCAGCTCTTCAATAGCGCCTTCAGCCTCTGTTTGTTCTATATCCTGCTTTGCTTCTTCGTGTAAATAGTCTTTTCGTTTCAGTTCAAAGTTGCGCCCCAGGTAAAGTTTGCGCACCTGCTCGTTAGCTGCCAGCTCTTCGGCAGTGCCATTTTCAAATATTTTTCCGTCAATCAATAAATAAGCCCTGTCACAAATGGAAAGGGTTTCATTTACGTTGTGGTCGGTAATTAAGATACCAATGTTTTTAAACTTAAGCTTGGCTAAAATACTCTGGATATCTTCCACGGCAATAGGGTCTATACCGGCAAAGGGTTCGTCCAGCAAAATAAACTTAGGATTTACTGCCAGTGCGCGGGCTATTTCAGTTCTGCGGCGCTCTCCGCCACTTAATACATCACCATTGCTTTTACGCACATGTCCCAGCCTGAACTCAGCGATCAGCGATTCCAGCTTTTCTTTCTGCTCAGCCTTGCTCAGGGTGGTCATTTCCAGTACCGCTGCAATATTATCTTCCACGCTTAGCTTTCTGAATACAGAAGCCTCCTGTGGCAGATAACCGATGCCCATTTGCGCACGTTTATACATAGGCAGCCTGGTGATGTTTTTATCATTTAAAAAAACATCTCCTTCATCGGGCTTTATAAGGCCTACTACCTGGTAAAAAGAGGTGGTTTTGCCAGCCCCGTTAGGTCCCAGCAGCCCTACAATCTCCCCCTGGTGTACTTCAAAGGACACATTATTCACTACGGTACGCTGTCCATAGCGTTTAACCAGGTTTTTTGTACGTATGATCATCTCCATGATGGCGCAAAAGTAATGTGCTATTTTGATAATAGCACTATGTGTATGTGTTAAAATAAGAAAGGCGCTTAATTCATTTTTAAAGCTGATGGGTCGGTGAATTTATTTGCAGTATTTCTTCTATGTACTTCCTTTCGTTGCAAAGACGTGGTATTTTATGCTGTCCGCCCAGTTTGCCTTTTTGCTGCAGCCATTTGTTAAAGCTGCCCGGGGACAGGTTATGCACCCGCGGTGGACTTAACGCAATGTTTTTATAACGCTTGGCCTCGTAATCGCTGTTAATGCTTTGCAGGGCGGTGTCCAGTTCAGTGACAAAGGCTTCAAAATTGTCCGGTTCCTTTTCAAACTCTATCAGCCATTCGTGAGCACCATTGCTGTTATCAGAAAAATAAACCGGCGCTGCGGTATAGTCATTTACAACGGCCCCTGTCTTACGGCAGGCCATGCTTACAGCCTTATCGCTGTTATCTACAATCACTTCTTCTCCAAAGGCATTGATGTAGTGCTTTATTCTTCCGCTTACAATGATTTTATAAGGGTCTTTTGAAACAAATTTGATGGTATCGCCCAGTAAATATCTCCACAGCCCGCCATTAGTGCTTATTACAAGGGCATAATTGGTATTGAGGTCTATATCTTTCAGCCCGATGGTTTGCGGATCCTCTTTTCCATGCTCACTTAGGGGCATAAACTCCAGGAAAATACCATGATCAGTAAAGAGCAACATACCATCATCGCCCGGTATTTCATTAGCGGCAAAAAAGCCTTCACTGGCATTATAGGTTTCCAGGTAATGAATGGGTTTGCCGATGATGTTTTTAAACTGTTCGCGGTAAGGCGTAAAAGATACACCCCCGTGCATATATAATTCCAGGTCGGGCCAAACCTCTGCAATAGTGCTTTTGCCCGTCATTTCCAGGAGGCGCTTGAACAAAATGAGCGTCCAGGTAGGAACCCCGCTGATAGAGGTTACGTTTTCATTGACCGTTTGCTGCGCCATTTTCTCCAGCTTATCCTCCCAGTTGTCCATAAGCGCTATTTCCAGGTCGGGTGTGCGCAGCCAATGCCCCCAGAAAGGACTGTTTTGCAGAAGCACAGCGCTCAGGTCGCCGTATTGCGCTTCATCGTTAACCGGGTTAACAGTATGGCTTCCTCCCAGCACCAGGCCTTTACCTGTAAGCATTGCGCTATCGGGGTTAAAGGCATAATACATGGTAAGCACATCTTTCGCTGCTTTATAATGGCAATCCTCCAGCGTTTCATCGCTCATAGGTATGAACTTGCTTTTATCGCTGGTGGTACCGCTGCTTTTTGCAAACCAGTTTATAGGGCTGTTCCATAATAAATTCTGCTCGCCAGCCATCATTCTTTCAATGTAAGGCTTAAGGCCATCATATTCACTGACAGGGACGGCTTTTTTAAAATCGCGGATATTATAAATATTGCTGAAATGATGCTTACGCCCAAACTCTGTGTACTGGGCAGAAGTTACAAGGTTTTGTATCACCTCTCTCTGCGAATCCACAGGATGGCTGCGCCATGCTTCAATACGCCATTGGCGCATACGGGCAAGGGACGATATGGCAGGACTCAGGAAATTCATTGATAGCTACAATATTAATATAAAAAGATAACAATTAAAAGTCTGCCCCGGTTTTGCTCTTATAGAAAACTTGCCTATACTGCTCCACAGAGATCTGCTGTGCAGTAATACCAGTAATCAGACGATTATTCGGGTAACGGCTGAATGAATGCTTCTTTTTCTATCTGGTCAATAATAATCTTAAACCATGGCGTATAATTTTCAGGGTTGTGTGCCATTTCTTTTTTCAGATCAGTTAAAGAAATATACTTCCAGCCGGCCACCTCCCCGGGATTGGTTACGGGGGTGCC
>DAOLFI010000234.1:0-5775 GCA_035326385.1 Niabella sp. | reverse complement strand
GTGGGTTATTTTACAGGAACATCGTACAATTCCTGGTGCAGTTTCATTAAAGAGCTTTCAGGCATTTTCATAACTTTCCTGTCGTAGGTTAAAATACCGTTTGTCTCTATTTCTACATCCGTAGTTTGGGTATATACGGCGGCCGACAAACCTAATGGTATCAATTGTTTTAAATCCTTCATGAGCCTTGTATAACGCTGCATCAGCTCTTCTTTATTTTTGAAGCTCTGGTAGCCCCAGTTGTTCTTCTCCTGCCAGGTGTGCCCTTCTACCGGAAGTCCTAAGCCTCCAAACTCACCTAATACCAACGCTGCAGGACCATTGCCAAAAACAGCGGGATCCGGCATCTGCGGATCGGGATAATGGTGAATATCAAGTATATCACCCGTATTGAAGAAGTTGCCGCCGCTGGCGCTGTTCACTAAGCGCGAAGGGTCGTATTTCATTGTCCACTCGGTGATTTCTTTTGTTTTAAATTGTCCCCAGGCCTCGTTGAAGGGCACCCATACAACAATGGATGGGAAGTTATGAGCAGCATCCATTATAGCCTTCCATTCTTTCCTGAAATACCCTTCAGATTCAGGACTGCGCTCTTTATCATGATTAAAGCCTGAGATCTGTCCCGGGCGCATATCCCAACGATTACCGCCCAGATCACCACTTGGCATATCCTGCCAAACCATCATACCTAAACTATCACAGTAGTAATACCAGCGGGCCGGTTCCAGCTTAATATGCTTGCGGATCATATTAAAGCCCATTTCCTTTGTTTTTACAATATCAAACAAAAGGGCTTCATCAGTTGGGGCAGTGTATAAGCCATCGGGCCACCAGCCCTGGTCCAAAGGTCCATACTGAAACAGGAAATTATTGTTCAGGGCAAGCCTGTTGATACCGTTGGCATCTTTTTTCAGAGAAGTCTTTCTCAGGGCAAAATAGCTTTCGGCATAATCAATTTGTTTACCATTGCGGGACAGGTAAATTTTTAACCGGTATAAATGGGCCGATGAAGGCGACCATAATTTAGGATCAGTAATAGCTATATCTCCCTCAACACCGGAAGGTAATGTTACTTCTCCTACCTGCTGCGCGCCATCAAACGCAACGAACTTTACAATATCGCCCGCCTGTACGCCCTCAATATCCGCTTTTACTTTTATTAGTCCGCCATCTATATCAGGAGTATGTTTTGTAGATGCAATATAGGCAGCGGGAACTTCTTCAGTCCACACTGTTTGCCAGATACCGGTTACAGGTGTATACCATATTCCTTCGGGCTTGTTTACCTGCTTCCCTCTGGGCTGAGGACCTTCATCCGTAGGATCCCAAACCCTTACCACTATTTCCTGCTTTTTTCCTTTAGTTAAATAAGGGGTGATATTAAATGAGAACGGATCAAACCCGCCTTCGTGCGTACCTGCTTTTTTACCGTTTATATATACATCACAACGCCAATCCACAGCACCAAAATGCAATAAGAGCTGGTTTCCCTTTGACAGCTTAGGCACTTCTATTTCTCTTTTATACCACAACGCATTATCCTTTCCCACCTGCTTTCCCACTCCGGACAAAGCCGACTCTACAGGATAGGGAACCAATATCTGTCCTGCAAAGGATGCGGGTATATTGGCCTGCGATTCTGCTGTAATTGCATATTGCCAAAGGCCGTTCAGATTTTGCCAGTTACTCCTTTTCAATTGAGGCCGCGGATACTCGGGCAACGGTTTTTCGGGATTTATTTTCTCTGCCCAGGGCGACATTATTTTTCCTTCAACAGGTTTCCAGCTCTGAGCCGATGCAACCGTTCCAAATGCTGCAGATACTATTACAGCTAAAGCGATTCTTTTGTACAAATTCATTATAATAATAAAATTTTGTATGTGAAATTAAATGGCAATTATTTCAATCTATATCACAGATAATTTGTTCTTTCTATATACAACAAATCTGCGCTAATTTAGAGCTTCCTTCCCATTTGCTATATCAATTTTGTCTCATTCTTTTTACTGATTGTCTCATTTTTACTGTTCTGACCAGCATTATCTTTCCTGGCAATTTATTTCAAAGTATAGGTAGCTTTACGCACGCCGCTTACCCTGCCTGTCTTTGTACGAACTATACATTTCAATTCAACAGGCTGGCCCGATGATATATCTATTTTAACAGGGGCCGTGTAAAGTATTCCCTTCTCCATCGGGTCTTCACCGTTCAGCGTATAATAAATTCCGGCTTCATGAACAGGAGTTTGCAATTCAACCGTAAACTGTTTTGATTCCGATGCTATATCTTTTAAGCCGATCGGATCCGGGATCCGGAAATTGACGTTCATTTTATCGAGCCACTGTAAATTATAACTCAAACGGCGCAGGAAACCCGCATAATCCTTTTCTTTCGGGCTCCATCCTGTTTCAGCAACAGCAAGAAGTCTGGGAAAGCCCATATAATCAGTTTTGGGGACAGAATGTATGAATTCCATCCAGATATTCCCCTGTACACCTACAATATATTTATGATTTTCCTGCGGGATTTCAGGCGAAAGCGGTTCATAGTTATAAACCTTTTCCAAAGGTAAATTGCCGCCAATATTAACAGGCTCTCCTTCCGGCTTTGCCTGGTAATAATCAAGATACATATAGTCTGTGGGCGCCATCACCACTTCATGGTGCATTCCTGCGGCTTCAATGCCGCCTTTTACACCACGCCAGCTCATTACCATGGCATTGGGAGCTAATCCGCCCTCCATAATTTCATCCCAGCCTAACATGCTGCGGCCTTTGCCCTGCAGGTATTTACCCACCCGTTTCACGAAGTAGCTTTGCAGTTCATGTTCATCTTTCAGATTTTCTGATCTTATCTTTGCCTGGCATTTGGAACAGCCCTTCCACCGGTCTTTGGGTGCTTCATCTCCGCCAACATGTATAATTCTGGAGGGAAACATTTCGAGCAGCTCATCAAGAATATCTTCGATCATTTCATAGGTTTTTTCGTTGCCGGCGCACAAAACATCTTTCTGAATACCCCAATATTCCAATACTTTGAAAGGCCCGCCAGTGCAGGAAACTTCGGGGTAAGCAGCTAATACGGATAATGTATGACCGGGCATATCCACTTCGGGAATAATATTTATATTCCTTTCTCCCGCGTATTTTACAATGTCTTTAATTTGTTCTTGTGTATAGAATCCGCCATGTGGCAACCTGTCAAAAGATTCAGGATTTCCTGCTGATTGTGTACCCCTGCGCCAGGCACCAATTTGTGTAAGCAACGAGTACTTTTTAATCTCAATACGCCATCCGGCATCCTCAGTTAAATGCCAGTGAAAGGTATTAAGCTTGTAATACGCCATTAAATCAATGAAGCGTTTTACATCACCGGGAGTAAAGAAGTAACGGCCACAATCAAGCATGGCACCCCGATAGCCAAATCGGGGTTTATCCCTGATCGTTACCTGTGGCAATGTTACAGAGGCATTGCCATTAACAGGCATTATTTGCAGCAACGATTGCAAACCATAGAACAATCCGGCTGCATCACCTTTAATTGTAACAGCATTTTTACCTACCGTCAGCTCATAAGATTCTTTCCCCGCAGTATTATCCAGAACAAATAAGATACCGTTTGCCGGTTTAGGTCCCTGTTGAATGGGAAGTGTAAAATTGTAATTCTCCGTAATAAACGATTGCAGAAATTTTGCCGACCGCTCTGCCGCAGCAGCGTTATAATATATTTTTGTCTTACTGCTTATTTCAAAACTACCCTGTTTAACGTCTGTGTAAACAGGTTTAGGGATAATATTCACTTCCTGCGAAAAAGCATCCGGGATACCACATCCAGCTATAAACAAAAACAGTAAGATCTGCTTCATCAGGTTGTTATTTAGTTACTAATTTCCCTTTTATCATCCATACTTCCACGGGACCGTTACTAAGTCCGTTTGTGCTGGTAAGCGCCACTATGGTATCATCCTTAAGAACCGAAATACTATTCCATAAACCATTTTTCCCCTGGGGAACGGCAAACGGCTCAGTACGGCCGTCAAAATTTCCTGCTAGGTCATCTCCTACCATCACTTTCATAACAGCATTCCCGAGCAAATCGCTGGTTCTGTTTTCTGTTCCCTGGTAGGATAAGATCGTTTCACCTGTTGACAGCTGCCTTAAATACGGAGCCCCGGCATACACTTCATTGTTTACAGGATGTGCCATAGCATAGATCCTGTTAGGACTTTCTGCAAGCACTGTTGTTTTCCAGTTTTCTTGAAGCGTATTGGTAACAATATAAGGCTTAAAATTCACAAAACCATTATCCTCAATAGCAACAGCTATCCGTTGGTTCCCCTTTAACAGCAGCGGTACCGGCATTCCGTCTCTTTTACCTGAACGGAAACTAATAATCTTAGGCTCCTTACTCCAGGTTTGCCCGTTATCTGTTGAAGTGAGCATGGAAATATTCTGCTCATCAGAAGTTATATATATTCCCTCATTTGCAAAATATAACTGTACCGATCCATCGGGTAATTGGATAGCAGCGGGTTCCCAGCAACCATTCTCAAACTGATAGCCCGCTTTATAAATTTCCTTTGCATCTCCCCATGTAGTGCCATTATTCAAACTAATCTTCACACGAATGGCAAAACGCCTGGAAGGATCAATATCATACGGGCGGGGGTTATACATCAGCAGCAGGTGTCCATTGCGCAATGGCAAAATGTCTGGTGCAGCCATATTAATACCGTCTTCTTTTTCTGCAATAATCCTTGCTCCCTGCCAACTTTTTCCATGATCATTACTTATAACCTGCCAGATACTTCCATTAGCTTCGTATATACATAACAACCGTGAATCTTCAAGCTCAATTAGCCTTGCATACCCTGCATAAGGCTTTCCTGCAGGTGGTGCGGCCACTTTAACTAAAGTTGCTTTATCCCATTCTATTGTTTTAGTCTTAACCACAGACGTACTATCAATATCCTTTTTTGAGCCTGTATCTTTTGAGCAACTGATAGCGCTGGTACAACAATGTAAAAAAACAAGGCCTGCTATAATCTTTATCAACATCTCTTTATACATTAGAAACAGGGGGATTAAAAACCGTTTCTTCTTTCCGCAATAATTAATACTTCGGATTCTGATTCAGGTTAGGGTTGTTCAATACTTCGCTTTGCGGGATGGGCAGGCGGATATGTTTCCCCACTTCAAAATTCTTAAAATCAGGATCACGCTCAGCAACAGCATTCACTTTGTCCTGTGATTCCAGATCGCCCCAGCGTTTCAGATCTGCCCAACGCACACTTTCACCACATAGCTCTAAAGCTCTTTCCATTTTCAGCCTGTTTCTGAACTGCTCTTTATTATTCCCGATTGACGGATATGCAGAAGCCAGCGGCGCCATTTTTGAGCGCTGACGTACGCGATTGACATATTGATAGGCATTGCCTGTCTGGTCCAGTTCATTCAATACTTCTGCGTACATCAATAAAATATCTGCAAACCTGATGATACGAATATTAACCTCACTGAAATAGTCTTCGTTATTCCTGTAATAATCCCTGGAATATTTTTTAAACCATGCTTCATCTGCACCCCATTCCCAGGTACGCCCATATACCTTATCCCCAAAATCAGCTTCAAGAGCGGGATAGAAGAGCGAATATCTCAGTCGTGGGTCAATCTGACCATCAGTAGTTTTTTCTTTTTTAAACTCATTCACCAGCCAATATCTTGTCTGTCCATCGCTCCAGCCAATTCCTCGGGGTGCAAAGAACTGTGCCCTGTT
>DAOLFI010000233.1:0-5810 GCA_035326385.1 Niabella sp. | reverse complement strand
TGCCATATTTACTCCGTTATACATCAATTACGGGAAGCATATCAAAATCGGCAAAAACGTATTCATCAACTTTGATTGCACTTTTCTGGATTTGGGAGGTATTACCATTGAAGATAACGTACTGATAGCGCCCAAAGTCAGCTTGCTATCAGAAGGACACCCCGTTTCGCCTGAAAACAGGCACGCACTCGTACCTAGGCCTATTCATATTAAAAAGAACGCCTGGATTGGTGCAGGAGCAACCATTTTACAAGGAGTAACTATTGGAGAAAATGCAATTGTAGCCGCAGGTGCAGTTGTTTCAAAAGATGTTCCGGATAATACCATTGTGGGTGGCATTCCAGCGAAAATTATAAAAACTATTGAATAATATGAGCAAGTTATTATATACCCTCATTTTTTTGTTAAGCTGCTCTCAATTGTATAGCTGTAATATGAATTATGAAGAAGGAGTTAAAAGTTCCAAAAGGGGAAAACGATACTACGCTACAAAAAACTATTAAGTCCTAACAGGCAGTTTTTCTTTAACTGGCCCTCACAGCAAAACAATTTGAGCCTTACAACAAAACCGTTGTGAGGCTTCGTTTTTAATTTTACATTATAATCAGAAACAGGTATAAAATGAAAAAAATATCAATTTTAATGACAAGTGTCCTGTTGATGTTAGGCGCTTGTCAGCAAAAAGAAAAAGTTAAACAGGAAGAACAAACACAAAAAACAGAAACAATGAACGATACAGAAGAGCACTATACTTTCGAGCTGAGTAATAAAGTAACCCGCCAAAAAGTAACTTTTAAAAACCGTTACGGTATTACACTTACAGGAGATTTATATCTTCCGAAGGAGCCAGGCCCTGAGCCTCTGGCATCTATTGCTATCAGTGGGCCTTTTGGTGCGGTAAAAGAACAATCATCAGGATTATACGCCAACCAAATGGCAGAACGTGGTATTGTCGCATTAGCTTTTGACCCGTCCTATACCGGCGAAAGCGGAGGCGAACCCCGTGCTGTTGCTTCGCCTGATATTAATACGGAAGATTTCAGCGCAGCAGTAGATTTTCTTGGTATTCAGAAAAACATTGACCGGAACAAAATTGGTATTATCGGAATTTGTGGTTTCGGAGGTTTTGCCCTAAATGCTGCTGCCATTGACAAACGCGTAAAAGCGGTTGCTACAACAAGTATGTACGATATGACCAGAGTGATATCGAAAGGTTATAATGATGCCACAACACCTGAACAACGTACTCAGGCGTTAGAACAATTAGGCCAGCAACGCTGGAAAGATGCAGAAGCAGGAACATTTGCTTCAGGTGCAATACTAAATCCTGAAAAACTGAAAGGCGATGAACCGCAATTTGTAAAAGAATATCACGACTATTACCGCACATCGCGAGGGTTTCACGAACGCTCTCTCAATTCAACAAGTGCCTGGAATGCCACAAATGCATTATCGTTTATGAATATGCCAATTTTGACTTATCTTAAAGAAATTTCGCCAAGACCAATGCTGCTGATTGCAGGAGAAAATGCACACTCCCGCTATTTCAGTGAAGATATTTACAAAAATGCTTCTGAACCTAAAGAATTGATGATTATTCCAAAGGGTGTTCATGTAGATTTATATGACAGGACAGATGTAATCCCTTTCAATAAATTGGAAACTTTCTTTAAAGATCATTTGAAATAAATCTCATAAAATATATAGTTAATAAGTAAGTTTTCGTTGCTGCATCGCTTCTATCCCGGGAAGTTGCAGCAACTTTTTTGTGCAGACAAAATTATTTGGTTTTACATTCCAGTACAAAATTTCAATTTCACTTGACATAGTATGTAGACTGCTCAGAAATAGCAATAATGTTCTACCGCTTATTTTCCGTCCCCGTCCGTTTTGCTTTTTCTGCATCAATTAATCTAATAAATTCTACCAAACACTCATATTGGTCGGCTTTTTTCTCCATTTTTCCCTGCTGATTTGGTTGATAGAAATCGCCGTACTTAGATCAAAAAAGGGGAAAGGAATCTATACTTCAGTTCAAAGGACAAAATAATAGTGAATCACTTGTTACACCTCATTTTAATAAAACCCGATATTTTAGTAATATTATTTACTTTTAACTGGTTAGCCTATAAATTTTAAAAGTTCTCTTTTAGAGAACTTTTAAATAAAATAATATAACTTTGCTATGAAAATACACCTGATAAGAAAAGAGACCATAGAACGTTTTGTAAGGAGCAATGCCCAAAGCAGGGCTTCATTCTCGGAATGGCTTGCAAAAGTAAAGTATGGAGACTGGAACGCTCCGGCAGATATTTTGTCTACATTTCCCGCCGCCGATCTGCTGGGCAATGGCAGCAATAGGGTGGTATTTGATATCGGGGGTAATAAATACAGGATGATTGGCAAATATGCCTTTGGAGACAGACAGGTGCATTTATTTATTTGTTGGATAGGTACACACGCACAATACGACCGGCTTTGCACCAATGGAGAACAATACACCAAAAGTGATTATTAAATAAAAGAAATTATGGCAACGCTTAAATACAAAGTTATTACCAGTAAAACCCAATACCGGGACTATTGCAATAAGCTGGAGCAAATGTTGTTCTCCGGCAGTAAGGACCGGAATACCAAAGATGAAATAGCATTACTCACTCTGCTTATTGAAAAATGGGACGAGGAGCATAATACTTTTGACGACCTGCCCCCCATACAACTCCTGCAATCTTTAATGAAGGAACATAACCTTAAATCTAAAGACCTGATACCCGTTTTAAACATGAGCAAAGGATATATTTCTGATATCCTGAACTTTAAAAAAGGACTTTCAAAAGAAGTGATCCGTAAGCTGGCCGAATACTTTAAGATTTCGCAGGAGGCACTCAACCGCCCCTATAAATTAACGGAACCGGAAAATGCTCATTTAAAAAATGCCAGTATAATGAAGACAAAGAAGAAGCTGGCAGTTGCCTGAGGCTGATAATTTAATCCACCGGTTTATAGCATACCGCTTTAGGTAGCAAGGTTAAAAAAGGTAATATCTTATTCGATTGTTCCTGCGTTTCATAGTAATCACGGCCAATATTTAAGCCGTTGTAATATGCCTGCCGGTTATCGTAATAATATTTTTCGGTAGGTATGCCCCAAACGGACGTACCTAAGCATTCCGCTAAAAACCATTTTTCCAGCAGCCGGGCAGCCCGGCCATTCCCATCCGCAAACGGGTGTATTTTGGCAAACATAAAATGTATGTAAGCGGCATAGTAAAGGATTTGTTTCAGGGTTAAATTTTCTCCCAGGAGTGTTTCAATATCTGCAAACAGTCTATCCATTTCGGCAGGCACTTTTTTAGGCTCTATGGCCAAATAGATCAGTCCCTGCCAGCCTCTTATGCCTACCTGCGTTTTGCGGTATTTGCCTTTTTGCCCTTTGGTTAAATTACTGAATGTACCGGCTAATATTTCATGGCATTTCAGTAACCCCTTTTGGCTCAGGCTGTATCGTTTGGCATATTGATACGCTTTTAACAGATCTTCTATTTCTTTTACTTCTTTGCTGTTTTTATTATTGGCCTTGCTTACAAAAAAGCTATTTAAGTCGAGGGTACTGCCCTCTATTTGTGAAGACGCTACCGCGCCGGCCAGCATATAGTGTTTAAAATCCTGTACCGTAAAATCGCTTTCCGACAGGTCTTTAAAGCATTTGCTGACAGATGCTTTCACCTGCTTTTCAAACTGTTTTATTAAATTAGGTTGAAGTAGTTGTAATTCCATTTTTAAAATATACAGGCAGCCTAAAATAGCAATACCATACTAAAATCTATCTGCCCTTCCCTGTCCGTTTCCCTTTTTCTACCATTTCCGTAAGTATCTTTAGATGGCTTGCACGTTCCTTATCACTTATCTCTTCAGAAGAGATAAATAAATCTTTTAAATCTCTTCTTAAGATCAATGCGATAAGATAAAAGACAAAAACATTCGGTTGCTTGGCATTATTCACCCATTTCGAAACTGTGGTTTCGGTAAATCCAATTTCGGAAGCTAACCACCTGTTTGATCTTCTTTCTTCCTTTAAAATAATAGCTAATCTATTTATCAGAATAGGTGATTTGTTGGTCTTAAAGTTCGTTGATTTGTTCATTAAGTTATAATATTTATACTAATAGAACAAATCTAACAAACCTTATGTAATTGATTTTTATTGATATTTAATCATAAAAATTAATTATTTGTTCTTTAAGAACAAACATTATATCTTTGTATTAAATTTATTTAACTATAAAATATAATAAAAGCTAACCCACATCTTTTTTAGTACTCCGGTCGGCCTTTAAACACATAATCTATTTAAAAATGCTTTCTTATGAAACACCACCCTATACCCATCAACACTTCCCTTCAAAAGCGCTTTTCCAAGCCCTCTCACATTCTCAGTCAGGCCGGTAAACATCCACACGCCGGCCTGCGGGAAGTGTTTTGCAACTTCGATCTGGAAGAGCTAAGGCAGGAGCTGCAATGCTGGCAGCAACTGGCACTATGCAACAATAACAGCGCGTATGAAGATGCCAGCGCCCGGGAAGACCTGCTGGATTTCACCCGGAAACTGCAAAGGCTTGCAGAAGCGTTTTATATTATAAACGAAAGAAAGAACGCCGGCCCAAAACGTAAGCAATTAAAAGGTCTGCCCAAACAAACCCGGAAAGTAATTGTAAAAGCTAACACCACAGTTTTACTTACGGAAGATGAGAAGAAAAAACCGAAGCAGGTCGTTCACGAGTTCTGTAAAACCTTTCGCCGGTCTTACGCCTAAACGGAGTTGCTGGATATGCTGGATGCCGTGATCACTTACAAAGGAACGAAAGAAATATATAAAGGCAACCTGATGCTATTCTATGAGCATTTACTCTACCTGTTAAAACTGGCGTATGGCATATATAAACAAAGAAGTTACGTAAATATCTCCCGCAATTAAACTATTTATCGTAATATTGCAATATTAAGTTTAAAATAATGGGAGCAACAAAAACAGATCATTTCACAAACAGGCAAAACCAGATTGCTACAATCGCAAAAGCATTGGGCCACCCGGCAAGAGTTGCCATTATTGAATATTTACTGAAAGTAAATACCTGCATTTGTGGCGACATTGTAAATGAGCTCCCCCTGGCACAGCCCACTGTTTCGCAACACTTAAAGGAGCTTAAAAACGCAGGACTGATAAAAGGAACGATCGAGGGCAACGCCATTTGCTACTGTATCAATGAAAAAACATTCAATACACTAAAAGAATATTTCTCAAAGATCATTTTAACCGTAACCAACCAAAAGTGTTGCTAAAAAATTTGTCTATCAATATCGTAATATTACTATATAACAATAAATAAAATCAAAATGAAAAATTCAGAAAAAATAAAAGAAATGGTAAGGCAGAAGTACAGCGAAATTGCTTTACAGGATAAAGAAACCAATCAATCATCCTGTTGCGGCTCGGGCAGTTGTTCAACAGAGGTCTACAACATTATGAGCGATGATTACAGCGCTTTAGAGGGTTATAACCCCGAAGCTGATCTAGGCCTGGGTTGCGGGTTGCCGACACAGTTTGCAAAGATCAAAAAAGGCAATACCGTAATTGATTTAGGCAGCGGTGCAGGCAACGATTGCTTTATTGCAAGAAACGAAACGGGTGAAGACGGCAGGGTGATCGGCATTGACTTTACCCCTGCCATGATCGATAAAGCAAGAGTCAACACGGAAAAGTTAGGGTTTAAAAATGTTGAGTTCCGGCAGGGTGATATTGAAAACGTCCCT
>DAOLFI010000232.1:0-5811 GCA_035326385.1 Niabella sp. | reverse complement strand
GGGTGGCTGCCGATAATGCCAAGTTCGGTCAACCCGAAGTTAATTTAGGATTGTTGCCCGGTTATGGCGGCACCCAGCGCCTTACCCGGCTTATTGGAAAAGGAAGGGCAATTGAGTTACTGGCCACCGGCAATATGATCGATGCTGTAACAGCGTTTAATTATGGTCTTGTAAATCATGTTGTAGGAGGCCACGAGCTGTTGGCTAAGGCAAGATCTATCCTGGCTGTTGTTCATACAAAAGCACCTCTTGCGGTTGCTGCCTGTGTGGAAGCGGTACAGTTGGCTTATGATAGTAATAACAGAGGTTATGTGCTGGAGGCCAAATCCTTTGGAGCACTGCTGCAAACAGCAGATAGTAAAGAAGGTGTAGCTGCTTTTTTAGAAAAAAGAAAACCGTTGTTTACAGGTGCTTAATTATGTATAAGAATTTAAGCAATTCTAAGCTGATTTTGGGTTTTTGCTAAAAACTGGAATAGGATTTGTATTAGTTCGGATAAAACGCAACAGCAGCATGATGACTATACGAGATAATGGATGCTATTGCTTTACATTGGAAACTATAGATACTGTTGATATTTTTACCAAACCTATGTACAAACAGCTTATCGTACATAGCCTTAATCATTTTATAGACAGTAAAGGGTTGATAGTGTACGGATGGTGTCTTATGTCCAACAAGTTATACTTGATCTGCCAGTCACTTGAAAATGTTCCTCTTGAAGAATTGAGAACACGGTTTCTTATATTTACCTCCGAAAAGATTGTAGAAGTTATAAAAGAGGAACATACCGAACGTAATGCCTGGCTGTTAAAACATTTTCAGCATCCTGCGCCTTTATTTGATAAAAGTACAGCTCAAAGCTGCTGGGGCGATGTAAAAACTACGGCCCAGATAGATATACAGCAGCCTCAAAATATGGCAGAACAACTGGAATTTATACACAGCATCCCGGTGAAAGAAAGGGTGGTACAATACCCTTCTGATTATATCTATAGCTCGGCAAGAGATTATGCCAGTATGCCGGGACTGGTAAAAATTACCCGGCCGACAACAGTGGAAAATGAGCTGTACGAAATTGAGAGCCGGAAAAACGGTTTCAGAGCCAGCTATAACCAGCAATCACAATTATAATACCCCCCCAAAAAATTAGCTTTAGCCAATATATTTGCACCAGTAAATAATTAATGGCAAAGAAAAAGCAACACAGGTATAACAGTTTAAAGCTAATTGCTTCAGCGCTTTCAATAGGAGCACTGGTGCTTTTCCTGCTACAATGGATCCAGTCTCAAAAACTGAAATTTGTACATTATGATGCTTTTGGCATTGATATGCCGGTAGCTTATTCAATTCATGGCATAGACGTATCGCGCTATCAGAAAAAAATTGCATGGCATGGCGTGAAGCAAATGCAGATAGAAGATATACGGCTCAATTTTGCTTTTATGAAAGCCACAGAAGGCGTAACACTTATCGATCCTACCTTTGCCTACAACTGGCGTAATGCCAAAAAGCAGGAAATCGCTCGGGGGGCCTATCATTTTTTTACTCCCGCTGAAGATCCCGCAAAACAGGCAAAGCTTTTCATATCCAGGGTAAAGCTGGAGCCGGGCGATCTGCCTCCGGTTCTGGACGCAGAGGTAGCCAGCATTTTCCCTGTGAATGTGTACCGGCAAAAAATAAGAGCCTGGCTGGATATTGTAGAAGCACATTATAAAATAAAGCCTATTATATATACCAATGCCGATTTCTACAGGAAATATATGGGGCCTGAGTTCGACGAATATCCTTTATGGGTGGCCCATTATTATGAAAAGAAACAGCCACGTATTAACAGGGCATGGACTTTCTGGCAGCATAATGACCGTGGTAATGTAAGCGGAATTGACGCTAAGGTCGATTTTAATGTATTTAACGGGGATATAATCGCCTTTCAGCAATTATTGATTAAATAGGCATGTGGTTTATCTATTACGCCCCGGTCATTTTCTTACCTGTGGGTAAAATGACAGTCCCAGGGAAAATAAAAAATTACGCGATTGAACATTATAGTGATCCACATCAGGATTGCCGTATTTATCAGGCGTACCCGAAGTGAACGGATCTGAAGAAAAGTTAAATCCCATATCCAGCTTCAGCCAGTCATTGTTCTTAAAGCCAGCCTGTAATAAAATAGCGGGCTCAAACAGTCCGAATGTTTTGCTGCGGGCATAATAATAACCCAGCTTCAGTTCTTCGTCTTCGGTATAGCTGGTCTTTATATTATTCAGCTTCAACAGCGAAAATCGAGGCGCTACAGACATACGCAGGTAATCACTGAAAAAGAAATTAAAAGACGGGTGCAGAAAATACTTCATTGTATTTGCTTCGTATTTGCGATGCCTTTCGGCATTATAAGGCGCGGCATTATCTGTTGATGACATTTTACCAAAGCCAACGCCTGCCACACCATTAAAGTAAACTTTTTTGCTTTCTCCGATGGTCGAGTAAAAGCCGGCTCCTATATCTACCATGGATCTTTTGTAAGACACCAGCGTATTATTACCTGTATTGGAAAGATCATCTTCATTGTATTTATCTTTTTCATTCCTTACCATTGCTGATGCAGTAAGCATAAAATGATCAGTGACGGCTACAGCTGCCTGTCCGTCAAAACCATAAGAGTGGTCCAGTGTTTCATCATCGCTGACATCATCAACCTTGTTCAGCATAGCTACGGGGTTGGCAGCTCCTGCCACAGAAAATTTAAAGTCGCCCTGCTGCTTTAAAAAAGCGGCATTATGCACTGACGGGGAATTGATATACCTCGGGTTGGTACAGGCAAAAAAGCCTAGGGACAGAACTAACAACAGGCTGATTAGAAATTTTGGAGTAAGGTTCAGATTAAACATTTGTAAATATTGAGTTTTATTTTATTCAGGTAGAAGACGGTAAATTAATTTCAAACGCAACACAGCTTATTTCTGTTATCAGTTCTTGCCGTTAAATTATTCCCATGCCCCCGCTCCTGATCTTACCAGTTCATATTCATCGTTCACACAGTTGATGATAGTAGAAGGAACGCTGCCGCCAGGCCCGCCATCAATTACTGTATCCACAAGGTTTTTATATTTTTCATAGATGATTTCCGGGTCGGTATAATCTTCTACAAACTCGCCGGGCAATGAAGTGCTGAGGATAGGATGATCCAGTTCCTTTACCAATGCCAAAGCTATTTTATTATCAGGGATACGTAACCCGATTGTGTCTTTTTTGCTTTGAAGGATTTTGGGCACCTGTTTGCTGGCGGGCAAAATAAAAGTATAAGGCCCTGGTAAATGTTCTTTTAATATACGGTAGGTAGTATTGGATATTTGCCTGGCAAAATCACTGAGATGGCTCAGGTCACAGCAGATAAAGGAAAGTTGTGCTTTTTTAGGATCTATTTGTTTGATGCGGCAGATCTGCTCAATGGCTTTGGTGTTATAAATATCACATCCCAGTCCATAAATCGTATCAGTAGGGTACACAATAATACCTCCATTTCGCAATGTTTCTGCAACCTGCTTAATAAGCCTTTCCTGCGGATCTTTGGGGTGGATATGGAGTAACATAGGGCAAAGTTAGTTAAAGTTGATAAGTTGAATAGTTAGCAGGTTAATAAGGCAGGGAAAATGAGCATCTTAAATTCAAAATTAAAGCCATTCATTTGGGTAAATAATACTATCCTCTTTCAGGGTTTGACTGAGGCACTTCACATGCTTTATAGTAGTAAATTTGAAGTAATCCGGGAAGTGAAAGTTCGGAGAAAATTATACGATCAATAAAAAGAAATGCTCATATAACAATTAAAGAGTTAGCAGAACAATTAAATGTATCAACAAGAGCAATAGAAAAGAATATAGCAAAGCTAAAAATAGAAAGTATGATTGAACACATAGGTGCTGACAAAGGCGGCCATTGGAAAATTATTGAACAATGAATCAACCTGCACTATTGCAGGCACATTTCTCTGCCACATAGCAGCCGTCAACTTTTAACCGGCTACTGCACCTCCCATGTTTCTTTTCCGCGAAGCAGCGCATCCAGATCGGGCGCTTTACGGGCAATAGCATCTTCAAGCTGCAGGGCCATCATTTCTTCATAACAGGGGCGGTCTGTTTCATAAAATACGCCGAATGGGCGTGGCAAATGTCCCTCAATGTTAGGATCATCAAAGATGCGGGTCAGGATCTGCGCCTTGTAAATATCCTGCTCATCATGTATCCAGAGATCATCAAGCCCATAGCCTTCACCAATTGTAACTACCTGCGGCTTAAAGCCGTCCAAACGTAAGCCCTTATTACCTTCGGCTCCAAACACTAATGGTTTACCCTGCTCAAGGAATAAGGTTTCTGCAAGCTTGGAGCCTTTTTCTGTGAATATTTCAAAAGCGCCATCGTTGAAGATGTTACAGTTCTGATAGATTTCAAGAAAAGATGATCCTTTATGATGATGTGTTCTCAATAGCATGGCCTGCAGGTGTTTGGGATCCCTGTCCATACTCCTGGCCACAAAAGTGGCATCAGCTCCCAATGCCAAAGCAGCAGGATTAAAAGGATGGTCGATGCTGCCAAACGGCGTGGATTTGGTGATCTTATTAGCCTCTGAAGTAGGAGAATATTGCCCTTTTGTTAAACCATAGATTTGGTTGTTGAACAATAAAAAGTTTACGTCCAGGTTCCTGCGCAGCATGTGAATGGTATGGTTCCCGCCAATGCTCAATCCATCTCCATCGCCACTTACGATCCATACGCTCAGCTCTGGCCTTGAAGCTTTTAAGCCGCTGGCAATAGCTGTGGCACGCCCGTGAATAGAGTGCATACCATAGGTATTCATATAATAGGGAAAGCGGCTGCTGCAGCCTATCCCTGATATAAAAACAATATTTTCTTTCGGAATGCCGAGGCCCGGCATAATTCTTTGTACCTGGGCTAATATAGAATAATCGCCACAACCAGGGCACCAGCGCACTTCCTGGTCGGTGGCAAAATCTTTTGCTGTTAATGTGGGAACTAAAACTTCTGACATCTTTTTTAAAATCGAGCGCAAAGTTACGGTATTAACGGAGGATTAGTATTGCTAATGACAATTACATGACGTTTTTTAGTAAATTGCTATATGTTTAAAAACAAAATATCCCTGGTAATGTTGCTGATAGCCTCGCTTTTAATGGTGGGCTTTATAAACACAAAGCCGCTGAAGCAGCGTAATCTGAAGGTATTACCCGCTGATATTTCAGATGAAAAACTGGACAGCCTGATGTTAACTTATAACAAGGGGCTTGGAGTTACCTGCGATTTTTGCCATGTGCAGGAGGTAAAAAGCGGGGACACAACACTCAATTTTGCATCGGACGACAATCCTGTTAAGGAAGAAGCAAGGCGGATGATACGGCTCACTATTGATATCAACCAGAAATATTTTAACTACAATTCTAAAATACATCCGGCTTATTTAACCAGGATCAGCTGCAATACCTGTCATAAGGGAAATGCGTATCCGGAAGAATAGACCGAAAAGCCCACAAGACCGAAAGTCCGGAAGTCGGAAGACAGAGGATTTTGTCTTGAAGGTTTGAAGTTCCGGCTTCAGAAACCTGAAACCAGTGACTTGTAACCAGCATCTTTGAACGCCTAACCCTGAATTTCAAACCTCACTCTTCCTTCACAAAAACCATTCGTGCATTATCGGCTTTATAGATGGCGTTAGTGAACGCTACAAATTCTTTATAGTTAATTGCCGGAAACCGCCCGCTATTTCTCTCATAAGTCCGGGTCATGTTTATTTTAG
>DAOLFI010000231.1:0-5821 GCA_035326385.1 Niabella sp. | reverse complement strand
GGTAATGTACTGAAAAATGGTTGGTGATTTTTTGGTTAAAAGTTGTTATAATGTTGCTGCTAATCTGACGAGGACATAAGCTCTGGTGGAGACCAACTTATCAGCAATAAGATTAGTGCTTATACTGAAAAGGGGAGCAGCAGTATTGTTGCTCCTTTTATACATTTTCTGGCAAGCCCTATGGCTCAAAAAACTCATTTTTCGTTAGAAAAATAAACGTACCATTTAATGAAGTTGATCCTGTTTTTGGGCGTAAGCCCCCTGTGTAAGTCCAGGTGATTTTTAAGATGGCTAAAGTACCCTTCAATGCCATTTGTTGTTTTCGGGATCTCTGGGTTTTGCAGATAATGAAACATATTAGGCAAAGCCCTTTTTATGGTAAAATAAGAGCGTCTTAGCAGTTTATGGGTATACCAATACCGTTTGGTCTCTTCCCTGAATGTTTTTTCATTGATATACTCCTTATGTGTGCTGTACCACTCATGAAGCTCTTTCACCCAAAACAACTTATCGTTTTCTGTTTTTATTTTGAGAAGCATTAAAACCAGACTACGGAGCTGCTGCCCTGCTTCATGTCTGGGGTAGCGTGTAAGCCACAGCAGGCACATACGTTGAATATGTACAAGGCAACGTTGAACAATAACATCCGGTACAGATTTTTTGATGGCTTTTAATATGCTTTTATGCCCATCGGTAGTAATACTTTCCAATTGCACACCCAGGAGGATCAGGTTATCTAAATCTTCTTTGATCTCTGTGTAATGTTCCCCATCAGAAAACCTGATTAACTGCGTATAACCATCCAGATCATCTTGGTAAGCCAGCAGGCAAAACCGGTTAAAATAAGTGGCATCCATCCGAAGATTTACACCCTGCCGCTTGATGATTTTTATTCTCGGTGCTTGTTCAAGTAATACATAAAAAGTACGCTGAAGCGTGTCTATTGAGTAGCCGCTGTCTCTTGATAAGGTCTTATAGGTTTGCCGCTCAAGCACCCCTTTTTTAAACCAGACAAACCTGTTCTTTATCCGCTGACCCTTCCTGTTTTGAGTGAATAGAATCCCACAGTTACAGCACTTAAATCGCTGCTTGCCCTGTCGCTTACCCCAACGAATTACGTCCAGATAACCGCAGGCCCAGCATCGCTTTTTTTGAAGATTTCATAAAAAGAAAAAAGTTTGATGAAACACATTTCATCAAACTTCCATCAAATCCTTTACTCTACTGAATTTTAGCCAATTTTACCAACCATTTTTCAGTATTATGCCTATAAAAATCAGGTGATAAACTGCCGGCCAAGGCTTCAGGCATTTGCGCCAGTTTCAGCTGATGCTTTCAGCCTTTGTTCCCATTTCCACGCAGTTCCCATCATCTCGTCAATACCATATTGAATATCCCAGCCCAGGCTTTTCACTGCATAATCATTATTGGCATAAATAGCAATAACATCTCCTGCACGGCGTGGACCGATCTCATAATTGAGTTTTTCGCCGCTCACCCTTTCAAAAGCATTGATGGCTTCCAGCACGGTAACGCCATTACCTGTACCCAAATTGAATATTTCGTAGTTGCCGGTATTCTTTTTATTTTCTAAAAACTGGATAGCCAGGGTATGTGCATGGGCAATATCGCTTACATGAATGAAATCACGCAGGCAGCTGCCGTCACGTGTGTCATAATCATCGCCATAAACAGTCATTTTTGGCAGCTTGCCAATAGCTGTTTGTGTAATAGCCGGGAAAAGATTTTGCGGACGGCCAATAGGCAGCTCTCCGATCTCAATGGAGGGATGGGCTCCTACGGGATTAAAATACCTTAATGCAATAGCATTTGTATGGGTAAATACTTTTGCAAAGTCTGTCAGTATTTGCTCACCCATTTGTTTGGTAGCGCCGTACGGGCTTTCGGCAGGTTTGGTAGGGGTTTGTTCTGTTACCGGTATCGCATCAGGATTACCATAAACTGTACAGGAAGAAGAAAAAACAAAATAAGGAATTTCAAAATCCCTTACACACTTTAATACATTGATAAGAGAGTTGAGGTTGTTCTCATAATAAAACAAGGGCTTTTCTACCGATTCGCCTACAGCTTTATAAGCTGCAAAATGAATGATGCCGATAATATCTGTATTTTCCTGGAAAACAGCGTGCGTATCGTCAAAATTACACAGGTCTACCTTATAATTTTTTACGGCCTTACCGGTGATTTTTTCCACACCTTTTAATACTTCAGGATTGGAACGGCTGTTATTATCAATCGAGATTACATCGTAACCATTTTGAATAAGATCAACAACTGTATGAGAGCCAATGTAGCCACAGCCACCGGTAACTAAAATTTTTGCCATATAAAATATTATTAATAAAAATACCTTTGCGCTTTTGTAACACAGCGCAAAGGTGAGCGTTTTTGTCTAAAAATCAATAGGATTTTTAGCCTGCTACCAATCTAACAATAAAATAAACAACACTCGCCAGGATAGCGCTGATAGGGATGGTCAGGATCCAGGCCCAGAGCAGGTTGGTGGTTACTCCCCAGCGTACTGCGCTCAGGCGTTTGGTAGCGCCAACACCAATAATAGAACCTGTAATAGTATGTGTGGTACTTACAGGTATTTTTAGCATTTCAGTGGCAAACAGGGTGATAGCACCTGCAGTTTCTGCAGCTACGCCTTCAAACGGGGTGACTTTAGTGATTTTAGTACCCATTGTTTTGATGATTTTCCAGCCGCCGCTAAGCGTACCTAATGCTATCATAGAGTAGCAGGCCAGCGGCACCCAGCTTACCATCCCATCCAGCGAGTATGTGGAAGGATCGAATGCCACAAAAGCCGCCATAATAATTCCCATTACTTTCTGGCTGTCATTACCTCCATGTCCTAAGCTAAAGGCCGCAGAAGATACCAGTTGCATCCGTTTGAACCATATTTCGGACTTGGCATAATTGAGCGTATGCAGGAACATCGAAAATACAGCCATTACAATAAGGATGAAGGCCAGTAAAAACCATTTCATATTATGACCGAATAGTACCACTTTTAGGGGATAAGGCTTGTTGCTGTTGTAAAGCTTGTTTGCATTCTCAAGATCTTTTTGCTTTACCATAATAGTGGCCTTGGCTTTCTTCGCAGCTTTTTCAAGGTGGATATTGCCTGGGTTGGCATTGGCTGCCAGCTGTTTTTCTCCGTAATCCTTTTTAGCCTCTGTTACACTCTTTTCAATGGTTACAATTTCTTTTTCAGGTAAATGCACCACGGACATAAGCAGCAGCAAACTACCTGCAATTACCAGTACTGAAATGAGGCGGGGCCAGATGGTTTTGCTGAAAGAATGCAGGAACCAGATGGAGATCAGGAAAGCGACTATCATACCAATAAGTGGCGCCAGCACAATGAAGATTACCGTAGGCATTATTTTGCCCATATTCACGATTTCAGAAATGGACAGTCCGTCTCCAAGATGCGAAAAATAAGCATGCGCCACACCTGCGCCGGCAAAACCACCAATAAGCGTGTGAGAAGAACTTGACGGGATACCAAACCACCATGTAAGCAAGTTCCATGAAATGGCAGCTATCAGTCCGGAAAAAATAACATTGAGGGTTACAAATTCAGAGTTTACAATCTGGCTTACGGTTTGTGCAACACCGTGATCAAAAATAAAATACGCCAGGAAGTTGAAAAAGGCAGCCCAGGTCACAGCCTGAAGCGGTGTAAGCACCTTGGTGGAAACTACGGTAGCAATAGAGTTGGCAGCATCATGAAAACCATTGATATAATCAAAAATGAGTGCCAGCGCTATAATAACTATGAGATAGGTAAACATATTTTTAGTTCATGGTTAATAGATCATAGTTCATGGTAAAGAAAAAAATATAGTTGTTTTGGCTATGAGCCATTGACCATGAACTATGAATCAGTTAAGCGTATTTAATAATGATAGATTCAATCACGTTACCTGCGTCTTCACATTTATCTGTAACCGTTTCCATTACCTGGTAAATATCTCTTCTTTTTATCAGTTCCTTTGCATCAATATCGCTGTTAAACAGCTTTTCAATACTCATATCAAATACATCGTCTGCCTGGTTCTCTATGCTGTTTATTTTAACAAGCGCCTCTGTAATATTCCTTATTTTTTTCATGTTCCTGAGCTCGGCCACAGCAGTTTCTACATGTTGTGTTCCCTGCTCAATCAGCTCTGCCATTTTTTGAAAACCGGTATCGTTAGGGTTAACACGGTAAAAGTTGATCTTTTTTGCGGCCGAATAGGTATAATCAACAATATCATCCAGCGATGTAGCCAGGTAGTGTATATCTTCCCTGTCAAAAGGAGTGATAAAGTTTCTGCTCAGCTCTGTAAAAACATTATGGGTCAGCTCATCACTATCGTGCTCCAGGTCTGTAAGATCCTGTACCAGTTTGCTGCGTTTATCATAATCAGGCTCGTTAATTACCCGTTTCAAAAGGTTGCCGGACCGGGACACGTTCTCTGCGATCTTTTCAAACAATTCATAAAAAGTGGTGCTTGCAGGAGTAAAAATTTTAAGTATTGAGTTAAGACCCATAATAAATGGTTTTAAAATGATGGCAAAAGTATTTCGTTAATAGCTTGTATTCCTTAAAATTACAGGAATTAATAATTCCTTAATATTGAAAAGAGTAAATAAACAGATCGTTTACAGGAGGATAAGGCCGGATTTCCCCTGTAAATTCATAAACTTTTCAACTATTATAAACCGGCCACCAGGCCCCTTAACATTAAGCTAACCTTAGCATCACTATTTGGTAAAACAGCGTTAACAATCCGATAATATAGCGGGCACACCTTTGCTGCAAAATTAATGTATGCGACTAAAGCTGCTTTTGTGTGGACTGTTATTAAGTATAGCAGGTGCTGTACAGGCTCAAAAATTAAGCGGGAAGGTAATAAATACCCAAAATGAACCTGTTGCCGGAGCCTCTGTAAAAATCAGCAATACAACCACCGGAACTTCAACCAATCAGAACGGAATTTATAACATCCGGTTAAATGCGGGTCAGCAATATGAAATAGAAGTATCCGCTATCGGGTATGAAACAAAAATAATCGGTGATGTAGAAATAAAACCTGCAACCGTAACTACCCTCGATGTGGTTCTGGAAGGTAAACCGGCAAGCATGGAAGGGGTAATAGTCAGTGCAAGACGTACCACTGCCAGGATGGAAACTGCAGCTTCCGTTATCCAGTTCCAGAAAAATACCAATACGGTAGCTTCCGTGGTTTCGGCCGAAACTATCCGCCGCTCGCCCGATAAAAATACCGGTGATGTTTTAAAAAGAACGCCGGGCGCAAGTTTACAGGATGGAAAGTTTTTAATAGTAAGAGGCCTGGCCGACAGGTATAACACGGCTATGCTCAATGGCATCTTGCTTACCAGTACCGAGCCCGACAGGAAAACCTTTGCTTTTAACCTCATCCCTTCTGCTATTATTGATAATATTATTATTAATAAAGCTTTTGTACCGGAGCATCCGGGTGAGTGGTCGGGAGGTTTGATTCAGGTAAATACCAAAGACATTCCTACCCGGAATTTTTTAAATGTCCAGATAGGCACCGGTTTTAATACGCAGACTGTTGGAAAAGATTTCTATAAATCACAGGGAGGCAAGCTGGATTGGTTAGGTATTGATGACGGCGCCAGGGCCTTGCCATCTTCTTACAAAACCAAAACGCAGTTTGATGCATTGTCAAGAGAAGAAAAAACAGCTATTGGTAAAGAGCTGCCCAATACATGGGTTGCCAATAAAGTATCAGCCCCAATGGATGCTTCTTTCCAGGTG